>JBBDRH010000163.1:0-1391 GCA_040905645.1 Actinomycetota bacterium | reverse complement strand
GAAGCAGCTCTTTGCGCGGAAGCTACGCTCAGTGTGATTGCGATCATCGCGATCGTATCCGGCCGCCGGGGCGGTTAGCCGGTGTTCCGGCCAGTCGCCGGCAGGTCGCGGGATCCCTTCTGAGAGTCGATACCGCCCTACGAAGCCGTTCGGTTCCGAGAACCCGAGGACCTATCCAGCATGTATAACCTGATTGTGACCGGTGACTGTGATGCTTGGGACCGTGCGCGGGGCTCCATGGATGCGTCCCGCATCGGAGAGTACACGCCCGAAGCCCTGAAAGAGCGTTATCGGCGGCTGGACACGCAGGCCAAGGACGAGCTTCAATCGTTCCCCACGCTCTTCGCCTACGAGAAACCCTGCGACAAGCCAGCCAAGATTGGGCGAGTAACTCGGTTCCGGGAATCTTCAGGCGCCAACGTCAGGTTCGAGATCCAGTTCGCCCATGATGCACCTCCGGTGCCTCCAACGTTGATCGACGAACTCGGTTGGGAGCTTGATATCGGTGACTGGGAGATGAATCGCACCCATTGGGCTGTAAAGGATGTCGACCTCTTTGACGTCCTGGGTGAAGCACTCCAGATCCCCGATCTCGCGAGGGGTGGGGCAGCAGCGCCCGTCCCTGCCGTGGAAATCGCCCCGACTGTCTTCTCTCTCCCCTCCAGGCCGCCCGAGGACGATCTGGTGGCGCTCATGATGCCGTTCGACTCCGACCGCGCCCCCATTCTGAGGGCAGTTCAAGCGGCATGCGGGCAAGCCGGTCTTAGATGTGTCCGAGCAGACGACATCTGGGAGGACAGCACTATCATCCAGGACATTTTCTCTTTGATATTCCGGAGCCGGATCGTGGTAGCGGATCTCACGGGTCTCAACGGCAACGTGCTCTACGAAACGGGGATCGCTCACACACTCGGTCGTGCAGTGATCCCGATCAGTGAGGACACTGGCCGCCTGCCGTTCGACCTTGCGCACCATCGAACCCTGTTCTTCGAACCCTCAAAGGTTGGTCTCTCGAAGATGGTTTCGCAGCTTGAACGGCGCCTCCGCCGCCTTGCCGCTGGATCCTCGTAGGGACCGACCTCCCTCCGGCGGCACCGTAACGGGCCCGCACCGCCCCTTCCGTCCCCCGAGATGCAGCCCAACATTCGCTCCGGACAAAGGTCCAGGGGCTGGACCCCTTAGGCCCAGAAGCACGCTCGCTGGTAGTGGGCGACCGACAAACCGACCATCACGCGCTTTCACTCGCGACTGTGCACGGACCGTGCACGGAAAATCAGGGCGGGCTGAGTCGCCAAGCGACCCACCTCGCAACGTGTTGTCGTTAAACGCCTTATCCAGTGGGCGCTGAGGGACTCGAACCCCCGACCCCCTGCTTGTAAGGCAGGTGCTCT
>JBBDRH010000162.1:0-8354 GCA_040905645.1 Actinomycetota bacterium | reverse complement strand
GGCCCCTGGGGGCCGCACGTCTGAGCAGAACTTGCAGGTCAGACTTGCTACGGGATAACTATCGTCTGGCTCTGGTTGGAGTCGCTGTTTCCGGTAGCCGTTGCCGAGGCGCCGCCGCCGGGGGCAGCCGCTGCGGCTGCCGAGGACGAACTGGTGCTCGAGTTGTTGTTAGTGACAACGATCGGCTGCGTCGACCTTGCGACGGGGAACGAGCCTAGCTGCGGGAAACCGCCGAAACTCTGCTGCGGGAACCCCGTGAATGGGGAAAGGCTCCCGAACGGGTTGAGCGAGCCGAAGGGGTTGAGAGCGGTCGTGGGGGTGGTTGAACCCGTAAGACAGGTAGCCGGGTCCAAAAGCCCTATCGCGAGCCCACACTGGTTAAGCAGACTGCTTCCCTGCAGGAGATCGTTCAAAGCACCAGCGCCCAGCACTCCCTGAAGGGCGCCGGTGCCCCCTGTGGTGCCCAGAAGACCCCCCGAGCCCCCCAGAAGACCCGTCAGCGCCCCGGTCAGATCAAGAAGTCCTTGTGCAGTTGCCGGTGCAGGCGTGAGCATGGGAGCCGACAGGGCTCCCGCAACTAGAAGCGCTGCCAGTCTCTTTCTTGCCCTCATTCGATTACCTCCCATTTACCGAAAGGCCCAGAAGACCCTCCAGAAACTGTTATTTGGTTGATTGGATTCCGTAATACTCTCACGCCAGGCTTGTCACTTCAACAAACACCGTATTCCGATCGATCACAAAGTGAAATTCCCTTTGCAAACGTGCGGAAAACACTACCCTCGGCTGGTGGATTTCTATCAATCAGCGTGGAGATAGTCAAGCTAATTTCAATACGCGCCGTCGATGAGTGACCGCTCATTGTGACCTGCTTTTCGAGTCCCACCCTCCGAGCCTGGGCTAAATTTTCGGCCGGGCAACTCGGAAACTGGGCCTCGAGGTTGGGAAAAACTGCGTCCCAGAAAAGTTGTTACTTAGATTGGACAGCTAGGATTGCGGCGCGGGCTCCCCGTCGGAGTCGTCGCCCAGCAGGTCCTCCTCGTCGTCCGGCGCCAACAGATCCAGAGCCTCTCCCGACTCGTCCTCCGAAGCCGCTCCGGTCCTCCGCCGGCCCCTGCGCCTTCTCCGGCTCCGCGCCGGGCGGGGCGTCGCCTCCTCTTCGCCTTCGGCGGCCTCGGCAGTTGGATCCGGTGCCGGAGGGACGGGCGTCTCCTCATGGGTGGGCAGCTTCACGATGAGGCGGTACTCCTGAGGGGTCGTGGGCGTTCCGTATTCCGTTTGCATGTTGGATATGAGCTCTTCGAGGATCAGCCCGTCGGGGGGTAGGGTCTGGACCGTGGTAGGAAGGGTACGCATGCTCTCGAGCGCAGATCTCTGCCGTCCGGCCGATTCCCTGCGGGCTCGGCTTCCTGTAGGTTGTTTTTCCGGTTCCTCCTCGCCTTGGGCGGGCTGGGTTCGGGGGCCGGGCGAGCCCGGAGACGACGGAGAGCCCCGCGGGCGACTACCGCGCTTGGTGCGCCTGCGGCGACCGCCTCTGGACACCTACGGAACCGGCCTCATGGGCCGGCATTGACACCTGCTGCTCCTACCGGCCCGGAGCGGCAAGGCTGTCCTCCTCGAAGGGGACGCTCTCCGCGTCCGCCCACAGGCGCTCGATCCGGTAGTAATCACGCTCCTCCGAGTGGAAGATATGAACGACGAGGTCCAGATAATCGAGGAGCACCCAGCGCGCCTCGGTCTCGCCTTCCTTGCGATAGGGCTTCGCTCCGTTTTCCGCAAGCTGCTTGAACACCTCGTCTGCAATTGTCTTCACCTGGCGCTCGGTGTTGCCGGAACAGATAACGAAGTAGTCGGTGATGTTGATGAGAGGACCAACTTCCAGAATTACGATCTCGCCTGCCTTTTTGGCCGACGCCGCCTGGGCGGCTATCAACGCCTTGGAACGGGAATCGTTTGTCGAGATGCGCATCACCCTTTCGGAGTAGTACCACTATCAAGATCATAGCCTCGGGAGGAGTAGAGTCCCCGGGTTGCAATGAACTGGGCTACCTCCCGCGGCATAAGGTAGCGAACGGGCCTTCCCGAGGCAACTCGTGCGCGGATGTCCGACGAGGAGATCGCAAGCGCGGGAATGTGCATAACGCTGACCTTTTCCAGCACAGGCTCCATATTCTTGATGTCGTAACCGGGCCGGGTCGCTGCGACGAAGTGCGCCTCGTTCAGTACCGCCTCGGGATCCTTCCATGAAAGTATCTCGGCGACGGCATCGGCGCCCGTTATGAAAAAAAGCTCCACGTCGTCGTAAAAGCTCCGAAAAACCCTGAGCGTATCGAGGGTGTAGCTCGGCCCTTTCCGGTCGATCTCGATCCGGGAAACCGAGAAGTTCTCATGCGAGGCGGTGGCCAGCACGGTCATCAGATATCGATCCTCGGCCGAGGAGACGCCTCCGCCCTTTTGCCAGGGGTTGCCGGCCGGTACGAAGATCACCTCGTCCAGCTCGAGCTGACACCTGGCCTCCTCCGCACAGACGAGATGACCGTTGTGAATAGGGTCGAAGGTGCCGCCCATTATCCCGATGCGGCGCCGGGGGTCCGGCGTCCGGCTCAAAGAACGACCGGAGGCAGAGGCCCGGTGTTCTCCTCACTCGGATCGGCCGGGGGCCCGCTTCGCTGTGTCTCACGTGAACGGATCAGCAATGAGTTGACCAGCCGGTACAGAGCCTCGGGCTTGGGCAGGTAACGCAGCGTGGCCATCCCCAGCTGCTCGCCGGCGGAGTCCAGCTTGAGGTCCCCGTAACCAAGCATTCTCCCCCAGAGGCTTCGCGCAAAGCTGGTCTCGGTAACCCTGGACAGTGAGACGGCGGTGACCTTGATGGCGAAGATCCCCTCGACCAGCAGAACCCTCTGGTCGGTCATCACGTAGCGATCCTTCCACCATTGCAGGTACTTGAAGGCGAGATAAAGGCTGACCGCCACGCCGGCCCAAAGCGCCACCGTGTCGAGCCATGGGATCGGGTCGCCCTGCGTCAGAACAAAGCTGATCGCGCCCAGCGCCAGGATTGTCAGGAGCCAGACGGCCACCGGCTTTGCGAGCACCACCGCGTGTCGCCTGCCCACGTAAGCTATCTGCTCGCCGGGCGCCAGGTAACGGTGAACCCCGCGGCTTGAGTGCGGGCGTTCAGCCACGAGCCTGGAAGTGCTTGCAATCCACCGACATAGGATAGAACGGTGAGCAGGAGATCCCTAAACTTCCGCTTAAGATTACGAGTTGGCTGTGCGCTGACGGTTGCCATGTGCAGCGCATGCCAGGCGCCGTTCCATGCCGGCGGCGGCAACCTGCCCTGGGGAACCATCGAGATCAGCCGGGAGGGCGAGCCGCTGGCGAACTTCGACGTTGAGCTTGCTCTCACCCCTGCGGACCAGGGCACCGGCCTGATGAACAGGAGGTCTCTGCCCCCGGATCGGGGAATGGCATTCCTGTTTTCTACGCCGGTTCGGCAGCCCTTCCACATGCTCAACACATTGATCCCCCTGGACATCGCCTTCTGGGACGAGAACAACGAAATCATCGACGTCCTGACCATGACGCCCTGTACGGAGCAGCCGTGCCAGAGCTACCTACCGGCGTCGGATTTCGTGGGTGCCCTCGAGGTCAACGCGGGCGTTCTCGAGACGGAGGGAGTACGTAGGGGAGACCGGGTCGTCCTGAAACAGTAGCTAACCTAGTGCCAGCCTCGGGGAGACACCAGGTCGTCGGCGGCCGAGGGTCCCCAGGTTCCGGCCGGGTAGGGTTCGGGCACCCACTTCGGGAGGATGCTCGAAACGATCTCCCAGGACCTCTCGATCTCGTCGGCCCTGGTGAACAGGGTGGCGTCGCCCAGCATGGCATCGAGCAGAAGCCGCTCGTAGGCCTCGGCGGGAGCGCCCATAAACGACTCGTCGTAGTCGAAATGCATGTCCACCGGCGCCACCTTCATATCGGGTCCGGGGACCTTCGCCCCGAACGTGAGGGTGATTCCCTCATCGGGCTGGACCCTGATGGTCAGGTGGTTCTGCTCGGGCGCCTCGATCCCCGAGGCATCAAAGAGCATGTGGGGAGCTTTGTGGAAGATCACGGTGATGGTGGTGGCCCGTTTGGGCATGCGCTTGCCGCTTCGGAGCTGCCACGGGACGCCTGCCCACCGCCAGTTGTCGACCTCGAGCTTCATGGCCGCGTAGGTCTCGGTCATGGAGCCGTTGGCCACGTCCTCCTCCTGCTGGTAGCCTGCTACCGCATGCCCCCCAACTACGCCGGCGGTGTACTGGCCCTTGACGACGTTCACCCGCTCGATCGGCCTGACCGACTTCAGGAGCTTGACCTTCTCGTTTCGAATCGACTCTGCTTCAAAAGCGGCGGGCGGCTCCAGGCCGAGGGTGGCAACGAGCTGCATCATGTGGTTCTGAACGATGTCCCTGATCGCCCCAGCTTCCTCGTAGAAGCTCCCCCGGCCTTCGATGCCCACCGACTCTGCCACGTCGATCTGAACGCACTCGACATAGCTTCGGTTCCAGATCGGCTCGAACATCCCGTTGGCGAAACGGAACACCAGGATGTTCTGAACGGTCTCCTTGCCGAGGTAGTGATCGATGCGGAAGATCTGCATCTCGCCGAATACGTCGTGGAGCACGGAGTTGAGCTCCTTGGCGCTCTCCAGGTCGTGGCCGAAGGGTTTCTCCACGACTATCCGGGCGTTGTCATTGAGCCCTGCCTCCCCGATTCGTGTGGCGATGACCGGAAAGGCGGAGGGGGGTGTTGCGCAGTAGAACAGACGCCTCCCCTCGGTGTCGAAGCGTTCGTCTATCGAGTCGAGGTACTTCCTGAAGTCCGCCCAGGCACCGGCGTCGGAGTACCCGCCCGAGAAGTAGTTGAGATGCTGCACGAATGAGTACCAGTGGCGATCGGCAATTCCGGACCGGCTGTGCTTCATCACGGCCAGCTTCATCTCGTGCCTGAACTCATCGTCGCTCATATGCGTCCGTGCGAACCCGACGATCGCAAACGCGTCGGGAAGCAGGTTCTCCCGGTACAGGTTGTAGAGCGCCGGCATCGCCTTGCGCCTGGTGAGATCCCCGGACGCGCCGAAGATGACGATTGTCAGGGGATCCGGCCGGTCCAGGCTCATCAGGCGGCGGCAGCTCCGCCGGCTCGGGCGTTCACCTCGACATGACCCATGAACATTCCGTCGATCAGGAAGACCAGCTGATAGTTGCCCGGTTCAAGCCTGATACGGTCGGTAACCGTGTCGGTGTAGTTGGTCACCGATTGGACGCCCCGAACGAAGATCTGCCTCGGCTCGCTCTGGTAGAGCACCTCCCTGCCGCCCCGCCGAATCGACCACCGCTCGAGGTAGTAGCCGGCGGGCCCGGACCAGCCTCGCTCCACGACGAAGGGCCTGGTTCCGCCTCCGTCGACGATTATGCCCTCGACCGATTCGCCCTCGGGTCGAGCGCCCGCCCTCACCAGCTCCACCAAAATCTCCTGCTGCATGAAGTTCCCCGTTCCTAGTAATGATGGTAACGATGATATGTCCGGGGCAGAGCTCCCGCATGTCCCGAGCATGCGAGCGCCACTAGGTACGGGTTTGGCCGTTTCCCCACACGACGTAGCCGCAGGTAGTCAGCTCTTTTACGCCCAGGGGGCCCCTGGCGTGGAGCTTTTGTGTCGAGATGCCTATCTCGGCGCCGAATCCGAACTGCCCCCCATCGCTGAAGCGGGTCGAAGCGTTGACAAACACAGTTCCCGAGTCCACCTGCCTGGTAAACATCTCGGCAGCCTTTGGATCTCCGGTGACTATCGCTTCGGCATTGGAGGTGCCCCACCTATTGATGTGGGCAATCGCCTCCTGGAGCGAATCGACCACCCGCACCGCCATGATCAGGTCCAGGTACTCGGTCCCCCAATCCTGCTCGGTGGCCGGGCCGGCTGAGGGCCATACGCCTGTCACCGTTTCGTCTCCCCTGATCTCAACTCCCTTTGCGGCCAGAGCGTCGAGCATCCCCGGAAGCCAGCTGCTTGCGAGGTCGCGGTGCACCAGCAGGGTCTCGGCGGCGTTGCAGACTCCCGGTCGCGAGGTCTTGGCGTTGATCACGATGTCGATGGCTTTCTGAGGGTCGGCGGCCGCGTCGACGTAGACATGGCAGTTGCCGTCCGCGTCGATGATCGTCGGGACGGTTGCGTTGCGCTCTATGGACTCGATCAGCGCCTTACCGCCCCTGGGGATCAGCAGGTCGATGTAAGCCCGCGCCTGCATAAGCTCCAACGCTCCCTCCCGGGAGGTGTCCTCAACGAGCTGGATGCAGTCTTCTGCAAGTCCGGCCTCCGCCGCCGCCCGCCGCAGAATCCCGGTTGAGCAGATGTTGGTTCTGAGAGCGTGGGACGAGCCCCGGAGGACCACCGCGTTTCCCGACATCAAACACAGCCCGGCCACGTCGGCCGTGACGTTGGGCCGTGCCTCGTAGATCACGGCGACGACTCCGATCGGCCGGCGAACTTTCCGTATCTCGAGCCCGTTCGGGCGGGTCCAGGACTCGACGACCGAGCCGACGGGGTCCGGCTGCTCGGCAATGTCCCTCAGCCCCTGACTCATCGACCGGAGTCTGCCGGGCGTGAGGGTCAGCCTGTCGATCAAGGCCTCCGTCATCACGCTTCGATCGGCGGCTGCGACATCCTGCGCGTTGGTTGCCAGAAGCACCTCCGAGGAGCCCTCCAGGGCGCCGGCCATTGCCCGCAGAGCGCTCCGCCTGCTCTTGCCCTCCGTTTGGGCAAGCTGAGCGGCCGCAGCTTTCGCCCTCCGTCCGATCTCGTCGATCGAGCTCACATCAACACCAGCTGGTCACGGTGGATGACCTCACGGTTGCCTTTGGTGCCGGCGATCTCGGCAAGCAGGCCGGAGTCGAACCCAACGAGACCTTTGGCTACGACCAGCCGGTCGGGCGTCATCACCTCCACGGCATCGCCCGCCTTGAAGCTGCCCTCGACGGTTCGCACCCCCGCGGCCAGCAGGCTCTTTTTGCCCTCGGTCAGCGCCCGAGCCGCCCCCTCGTCCACCACTATCCGCCCCTTCGACTGCTGGGCCCATGCTATCCACAGCTTGCGAGCCTGCACCCGCGAGGGGCTCGGCTTGAAGTAGGTGCCCACGCCAAGCCCGGCGCAGGCGTCGATCACCACGTTCTTTCGGGCCGCCGACGCTATCACCACCGCGACGCCGGAGAAGGTGGCCATCTTGGCGGCCTCCAGCTTCGAGGCCATGCCCCCGGACCCCAACGACGACTTCCCCGACGCAGACTTCACGAGCGCCGGAGTGATCTCGTCCACGTTATCCAGTAACTGGGCGCCGTTCTTGCCGGGGCGGGCGGTGAACACCCCCTCCACATCGGAGAGCATCACCAGCAGGTCCGCCCCGACCAGGTTGGCAACTAAAGCCGCCAGCCGGTCGTTGTCGCCGTACCGGATCTCCTCGGTGCCCACGGTGTCGTTCTCGTTCACGACGGGGACGCACCCCAGCTCGAAGAGCCTGTCTATGGTGTGCTTGGCGTTGAGGTAGTGACGGCGCTGAATCATGTCGTCCTGAGTCAGCAGGATCTGGCCCACGATCACGCCCTTCGCCCCCAGCAGGGACGCGTAGAGGTCGATGAGCCTGCGCTGCCCGACGGCAGCAGCCGCCTGCAGCCCCGGCATGTCACTGGGCCGGCGGGCAAGCCCCAACGCCTGCATCCCGGCGGCAATCGCTCCGGAAGAGACGATCAGACAATGAATCCCTTCATGGGTCAGCTGCGCCACCTGGTCGGTCACCAGCTTGATCCGTCTGCGGTCCGGGTCTCCGTCGGGACCGGTCAGCGAGCTTGTGCCGAGCTTCACCACCACCCGCCGGGGTTTCACTCGACGCTCCTCAGAAAGCCCTCCGGTGCGGAGTTCTTGGGCCACCAGCTGAAGACCGACCGGCCGATGCGAACATCGTCCCCGTGCTCGGCTCCGGCCCGGGCAAGCAGATCCTCCACTCCCGCCCGCTCGAGCCTCACCTGGAGGTAGGAAACCGCCTCGGGATTGGAGAGATCGGTCATCGCCACCCATCGTTCCACCGCCCCGCCGGATACCCGCCACAGCTCGCCCTCCCGGGTCACGGTGACGGGGTTGGGCTGGGTTGCAAACAGCTCGAAGCCCAGGGGCTGGTTACGCTTCTCTCGCCACTCCTCGACGAGCGCCGCCAGGCGCTCGGTCAACAGATCGAGCCCCCGGTCGTGCGCCGCGGAGATCGCCACGACGTCCAGCCCGTGATCCCCGAAGGTCCCGGACACCTCCTCCACCCGTGCCGGCTCCAC
>JBBDRH010000161.1:0-8372 GCA_040905645.1 Actinomycetota bacterium | reverse complement strand
GGCCAGGTTCACGGCGTGTGCCGGCAGCTTGGCTATCGCTTCCTTGTGCCCGAGGTATGCCTCGAACCTGTCGGGAAGAGCTTGGAAGAGGCGGTCGGCACGTCCCTGGTCAGTTAGCGTGATCATTGTCGGTCCGACCGGCTCCGCAAAGGTTTTGTCGACCACCGCGCCCTGGTGTACACCCAATGTGCCGATGCCATAGCACGCCCCCAGAAACGGAAAGTCACGGGGGACGATCTGGTCGAGCAGGGCGCTGATCTCGGCCTCGACCCGGATCTGGACCGCGGACTTGTCCACGTCGGACGAGTTGAACGGCCCGCCCCCGAGGATCACACCCGAGAAGTCGTCGAGGCGAATCGGGCCAAGCGGTCCCTGCTCCATGCGCACGCGGTGAAGCTGCCCTTCTTCGAGCCCGGAGAAGTGGAGCATGGCCTCATACTCGTTATCGGCTGCGCGGTCGACGGCCCGGGTGGCCAGCAGCAGGAAGGGCTTCATGACCTCAGATCTTATGGCGGGGAGTTCGATGAGCGTTGCCAAGTAAGGCGCTCATGGCTGGAATGTGCCCAACAGGACCGATAGGTATCCCCTAGACGTGCCGACATTCCGGGTTTTCCTATGCGGCCGCCCATTCCGCCGGCAGCAATGCTGCCTGCCCCAGGACAGTCTGCGTCGCGCAGAGCGTCTCGTCGCCCAGCACCTTTCACCGCGCTGTCGTTCGTTTCAGGGCGTCGTAGAAGGCGGTAATGCACCGTGCTCCTAACCAGACACAAGTCGAACCCTGAACTGAGCGGTGCGATCTCTCTTTCAACTTCAGTCTCGATGGTCGCGGAGCTCATTCATTAAATAAGGGCGGCCCCTGCGCGAACAGCCGTGTACATCGCCACCGCCACCAGCAAGATTGAAAACGACCGCAGGCTTGTCTCGACGTCGATCCGATCGGCAATTTTTCCACCCGCAACTACTCCGATCGCTGCAGCGATTGTGAAGGGCAGCGTGACGGCCCAATCAATGTCCTCCAGGGGGAAGCGAGTCATAAGGCCCACCGCTGAGTTGATCGCCACAATCAGCAAAGACGTTCCTATTGCCTCTGGCATCGAAAACCCCAACACAAGTGTGAGTGTCGGAACAATGACAAAACCGCCACCGACGCCGAAGAGCCCGGTAAGGAAGCCAAGCATCATCCCTGCCGTTAGGATCTTCAGCAGCGCCTGCGGATCGACCCGCTGCCTGACAAGAATCGAATGGCCGGAGATCGAAGACCCGGCATCCGCCACGCTCAGCCCCCGCTGTTCGCCGGCCCGTGCGCATGACGGACAGCCGATACGCATTCTCCATGCGGCGAAAAACAGTAATGCGCTGAAACCGAAAAGCAGAAAATCTGAATTCGCGTGCCGGTTCAGGTGGGTTCCGATTAGCGATCCGCCTACTCCGCACATTCCGAAGGCCAGCGCAGTGCCCACCCGCACCCGGCCCGCGCGCCAGTGGGAGCCCACGCCGACAAGGGCTGCCATCCCTACAAGAATCAGGCTGGTTGTGGTTGCTGCTTTCGCGTCCTGGCCGGCGGCGTACACCAGAACCGGCACGGCCAGAACCGAGCCGCCCCCGCCCAGTGCCCCCAAGATGAGACCGATGAGCAGCCCGAGCGGCGACACCAGCACGGCCCTAGCGAAAAGGGTCACTCGCTTGGGTCGACGATCTTTATCCCGGCAACGGCTGCTTTCGGCCACTCGTCGTCGATCAGCAAAACCTGCTTGCCGCCCCGCGCCATCAGACTCGCGGCTACGCTCGCCCTGAATCCACTGGCGCAGTGGGCCCAGATCGGGCCCTCCGGCAGCTCGTCCAACCGATCAACAAGATCCTGCAGCGGCACATGAACCGACCCGAAGATCCAACCCCCTGCCCTTTCGTCGTTGCGGCGAACATCCAGCACAAATGGAGCCGTACCGTTTGCCAAAGCCTGGTGGAGATCCTCAAAACTCCGTACCGGATAACTCGTGAGGCCAACGTCCCCGGCCAGCTCACTGCGGTCACCGACCGCAGCGCCTTCCAGCCGGTCGATTCCTATCCGCACCAGCTCGCGCTGCGCTTCGGCCACCTGCTGAGCTGAATCGCCGACGAGGGTAATGGGGGTTCCCCAGGGCAGAACCCAGCCCACGTAGGTGGCGAACTGTTTACCCAGCTCCACCGATATGGTGCCCGGCAGATGTCCCCTGGCGTAGGCCCGGCGTTTGCTCAGGTCCACCACCCAGCGACCGGCACGAACCTGCCGCCGCAGCTTCTCAGCACTGAGCTCTTCGGGGGCGGTGAGGTCGACCGCTGGTGGACCGGCCAGGTTAATCGGGGCCATGTGAGCGTAGTAGCGGGGGTAGGCGGTCAGACCGGACAGCAGCCCGGAGACGAACTCATCCTCGCTTTGGATCGTCAACGCCAGATTGCTCCGGCGCTCGTCGCCCATGGTGCCGCTGGGGGCCCCGGTGGGCTTGGCGGATGAACAAAAGCTCCCGAATCCATGAGTGGGCCAGATCTGCACCTCATCGGGGACCAGCGCGGCAAGCTTGCGCGCCGAGCGGAACTGGTCCCGGGTGAGCTCCTCGGCCGATCCGTTGCCGATCAAATCGGTACGACCCACCGTGCCGTAAAGCAGCGATCCGCCGGTGAACAGCGCCCGGGGCTCGCCGCCTTCGCTCACCAGGTAGGCAAGGTGATTGTGCGTGTGGCCCGGGGTGGCCACTACCTCGACCGTAAGAGTGCCGACCTGAACCGAGTCCCCATCGGCAACCGAAGCCCGCTCGAATGAGACGGGGTCCTGCCCGCAAACCAGGTACCTAGCGCCTGACCGGGAGGCGAGGTCGAGTCCTCCGGAGACGTAGTCGTTGTGGATATGGGTCTCGGCTACATGGGTGATTGTGACACCGGCATCCCTTGCAGCCGCGATTACCCGGTCGATGTCGCGCTGCGGATCCACGACCAGCGCGACCGCTCCGTCGTGGGCAATGTAGCTGCGGTCACCCAGCCCCGTGGTCTCAATCGTTATGACTTCCACGCTGCCTCCCTTCCCAAGCTCTAGTCAAACTTATTCGAATATACGATTGTTCGAACATTCGATTTATAGTACTATATGTCCATGGATAAGATCGCTCGACCTCTTCGCAGTGCGGAAACAAACTCCGACGCCGACCCCCGTGATCTCGACCGCAACAGCCCTCTGCCGCTTTGGGCACAGCTGGTTGATGAGCTGACCAGGAGAATGGCGGCGGGGGCGTTCGTCGACCGGCTGCCGACCGATCAAGAGCTGGCAGCCACCTACCAGGTTGGTCGGGCGACGGTGCGTGAAGCAGTCCGACGTTTGGGAGAAACGTTTCGAATCGACCGCCAACGGGGCAAAGGCACCTTTGTCCGTACCACCCGGTTCGAGCAGCCCGTGGGCACCATGTACAGCTTGTTTCAGGCAATTGAAGGCCAGGGCGTTGAACAGAAAAGCGTGGTGCGAAGCTGCGACTTAAAGGTTGATGCGATGGTGGCGGCAGAGCTGGAAGTTGCTGCGGACCTGCCGCTTTTTTACCTCGAAAGGCTGCGCTTGGCCGGAGGAGCGCCGCTGGCTCTAGACCGGGTTTGGATGCCGGCCGATCTCGCCGCGCCTGTGATGGCCACCGACTTCTCCCATACCGCTCTGTACGCCGAGCTGAAGGAGAAAGCCGGAATTGTTGCCACACGGGGAGAGGAGCGGATTCACCCGATCATCCCGATTCCGGCGGTGGCCAAACTCCTCGAGATGCCCAAGGGAACTGCCGCCTTCGCCATTGTGCGCAGAACCTGGGTCGGCGGCCGGCCGCTTGAGCACAGGGACACAATTTTCCGGGGGGACCGGCACGCATTTGTCTCGACTTGGTCGCAGATGGACGGCGCAAAGACATCTTCACCACATTTGAAACTGGTCTCTGAGGCTTGATCCAAACCTTTGAAAGCCACTAGGAACAAGAAGGGAGGTCGCCCATGAAAATTGAGCAGTTCCAGCAAAGGCCCGAGCAAGCCCGGATCCTCGACGTACGGTCCCCCAAAGAGTGGGAGCACGGTCACGTCGCCGGGTCGGTCCTCATCCCGTTGGATGAACTGGCAGACAGGCTTGGTGAGCTGGAGCAGGGCACATCTCTGGTAGCCATTTGCCGGACCGGCGTGCGCAGTCAAAAGGCGATGGACTTGCTGATCGAAAATGGCTTTCGGGCGGAGAGCCTGGACGGCGGGGTTACCGCCTGGGCTGCTGCCGGCAACGAACTCATTCGTCCCGACGGCCAAACCGGCGACGTGCTCGCCCCCGCAGTCGAACCGGAGTATCTGCCGCCGGAGCAGGCGAAAACCAGGGACACTTTCCTGGAGGTGATCTTCGGCCTGCAGCAGCGCTACGGCATGCGGGAGCCCACGGACGAGGAAGCGAAGGCGTTCATGCGGGAGTGGCTAGCGGAGAAGGGCAAGACACCCGAAGAAATCGAGCGAACGCTGGCGGACAACTAACCGCCAAGCTGCCTGCCCAACGCCAGGCGGTAACACCCATCTTCGACGATAGGAGCAAATTCGATGGCCAACTGGAGCTGTGACGACTGTGGCGTGATGATGGACGCCGATGACGAGGGCGAACCTGAGCCATGCCCCCGTTGCGGCAAAGACATGATTGCTTTCAGCGGAGCCGCACTGAAAAACCTGTGCGGAGGCGGGGTGTCGGGGATGCATCCGGGCAGCTCTCAACCTGCGTCCCAAGGATCCCGGCTGCCCTCGCTTCCGCAGACCTAAACATAGGCCGAGCACAATGAAAACGTAGTGGGTGGTTTCATTCACCAAACAACCTGCCGCCGAGATGATTGCGGCTTGCCCGCGTGCCGAGTTCGCCGTCGGGATCCGCCATGGTTGTTTTGCGCCCACCCCTACCTGACCAGGCTGCTGAGGCTTTCAGCCGATGACGTCGAGCGATTCCGTCATCGTGCTGCACGATAGGTTCGGACAGACGGTGCTCAGGTCTGTCCCGTGCCCCCGATCGGCGCCGGCCAGACCTGAGCAGAACTGTGCATCTCCGCGGTGTAAAGGCCATTAGACATCCGCACGACGCGGGGAAGTTGACCGACCGAGAAATGCTTGACGGTGTCATAGGTCAACCAATTGTCCAGTAGTTAGTCGAACGGCGAACTCATCATCTCTATCGTCGAGTTCGTGAACGCCCTCCAACCGGACAATGTCATCCTCAAAATTCTTGATGCGCAAATCCATCCACTTCCCAGAGGTTTGCCAGCGCATCGTACCGTCATTACTCAGCGCAACTAGGCCTCCCTCGTACACGATCAGAAGTGAATCCTCGACTACTTGACAGCGAATGAACCTTTGGGTTTCGTCGTCATGGCGATCGAGACTGACCGTGACTGAAAGTGCCATATTGGGACTAAGAAGCTGGTAATCGATTGGCCGAATGGATTTTGTCGAAATCTCGGATTAGTCTCTTGTCCGTTGGGCCACAGGGCTACGGCACCCAGACCTCACTCATCGCATCACGCTCCTAGGTCAGCGCAGATCCTGGATTGTCGCCCGCTAATGGCCTCAGATTTGGATAGTTCGCACAGGATGGTGCTCAGGTCTGCCCCGTGCCCCCGGTGAGATTCGAACTCACACTGTGGGCGGTTTAAGCGCCCTCTCTCTGCCTGTTGGAGTACGGGGGCCAAGCTTCCGCCGACTTCAAGCTTATTGCTCGCGAGGGTTCTTCAGCGGCTCCATGAAGCGCTCCGACTCCTTCAGGATCTTTCTTAGCACATCGAGGTCGATGTCCTCGACCCGCTTGAACCTGATGCAGCTCTTGCCGATGTCGGCTTTGGGCAGCTGCTCCTTGTACCTCTCGGCGACGTACTGTTGGCCGTCGCCGCCCGTGGCGTAAACGGAGATGTAGTTCTTACGGCTGGACAACCCGATGATGGCCGAGTCGCCCTCCCGGCCCGTCGCGTACCTGTAGTGGTAGCTGCCATAGCCGATCAGTCCCGGCCGCTCCATGAAGGGCTCCAGTTCGGGGACGGTCGAGCATATGAAGTCGTGGAGCCTCAGCAGCTGGCTTCTTCGCGGCTCCTCCAGGGCTTCGATGTAGCCCTGCGGCGTGGTGACCTTATTCGGATCATTCGCACTCATTGCCCCTCCAACTCACGGTCCCCGCATCGTAACCGTTGGACAGACCAATCAGGGCGCAGGCCCCAAGGGAACTGAAGTCGCCGTCTGATTTTCACCTTGATATGCTTCCGCCTTGGGGGCGCGGCCAGTACAGCTTTATCAATTGAGCAGTTCCTCCTGAAGAAAGCGGTTACAGCGAAGCATCGGAAGGGAGTGAGCTGCATTTGGCCAGGACCAAGGGAACCGTAAAGTGGTTCAGCGCGGAAAAGGGTTACGGATTCATCTCTCGCGAGGACGGTGACGACGTCTTCGTTCATTTCAGTGCGATCGAGGGGGATGGCTACCGCAATCTCGAGGAAGGCCAAGCCGTCGAATTCGAGGTCATTCAGGGCCCCAAGGGACTCCAGGCCTCGGGCGTTCAAGCCCACGTAGAGAGCTAGGTCGCCCAGCACCTGCCACGGCTCGACGGCTCCCGGTTCCGGATGCCGCTTTCGGAAGCTAGTTCAGTTTGGCGAGGTGGCCCCAGATCGGCACCGAGCTGGCCTGGATGGTCGCAAAGTCGTAGAAGCTGCCGCCGATCCCCACCGCCTTGGTGGCGTTGACGTAGCCGACCACTTCAGCTTCGGTGATGCAGTCGGCGATGCCGCCCACCGGGTGGATCGGTTTGTCCACGCCCAGATGTGACCTGGTAAGGGCCACCGCCTCACGGATGTAGGCGTCGGCGTCGTATTGCGTTCCACAGTTGCGAGCCTTGGTCACGCTCCAGTAGGCCATCGGGAGGACGACGTCATAGTTGGCGCCAATCTCCTTCCATGGGAATCCCGCGTGGCGCTCCGGAGCTCGCAGGTTGTTCTTGGCATCATCGACGATCGCGCCCAGAACCGCGTTCGGTAATGCAGCTCTGAGCTGCTTGGTGTACTCGGCCACGCCTCCGTTGTAGCGGTCGCGGTTGCCGCCCACCTCCTCACGGGTCTCGATGTCGGGGGCGAAGCCATCGAACTTCTGGCCATTGGGACTGACGTAATCGAGTACGATCACGCTGCGGCGGATGTCCCTCGCTATGTCGCCAAAGCCCGGAACGTACCAGCCGATGACCTTGATACCTTTGGAGTGCGCCCTTTCGACGAATTGGTGGACGGCCTCGATGTTGACGAAGTCGCCGCCGTCCTTCCACCTGCTGGTCTGCAGGTACAGGGTCTTGACTCCCCGCTTGGACATCGACTCCACTGCCGCGGGAATGTCCATCGGACCCCGAAGTGCGTAGTCGTAGATGTCCACCCAGGTCCCCATACCCCGGTAGTGATCCAGGCTTCCGGTCGTCCGCGCCGGCGGCTCCGGAGGTGCCGGCGGAGCCGGTGCCGGCTCGGCGGGAGGAGGAGGAGCGGGAGCCGGCTGAGCGGCGGCCGGAGCGGCCGGCTCTGCGGCCGCAGGGGCAGCTTCGGCGGGCGCGGCCTCGGCAGCCGGCGCCGGAGGAGCTTCGGGGGAGGGTTCCGAGGTCGCCGGGGCCTGGGCCTCACGGTGCGGCGGGACCAGTTCGTCGTCCACGTCCATTATCGCGAGAGCTTTGGGCTCGACCTGCTTCGACTCGTCGATGGTCGCACTCTTCTCAGCCACCACCAGGGAGGCGGCGCCCGACATGACCAGGACCGCCACGAGGGCGGCCAAGGCGAGCGTCGAAATTCTGTAGTTGCGCGAGCGCACAGAGTGTTTAGACATCGGGGATGTTTAGTGTAAGCGCGTCAAGGGGAATACATCACTGTTAATTGTGGGATTTCTGAGCAGGGTTCCCAGCTCAGGCGAAAAGCTTGCGAAAAAAGTTCTTAGAAGTACCTCGCGAACCCTTAGTCTGATGTGATGCGGACCTCTCTCAGGGTGACGTCTTCTGCCGGCTTCTCCCCCGTGGTCGGAACATTGGAAATCTCATCCGCCACCGACTGGCCCTCCACGACCTCCCCAAAGATGGTGTGCTGACCGTTGAGATGGGTCGGTGTGCCCACGGTGATGAAGAACTGGCTCCCGTTGGTGTTGGGGCCCGAATTTGCCATCGCCACCATTCCCGGCTTGTCGAATGAAGGGCCGCCCTCGGTCTCATCCTCGAACTGGTAGCCTGGGCCGCCGGCTCCGGTCCCCAAGCGGTCGCCACCCTGGATCATGAAATCCGGGATGACCCGGTGGAAGGTGGTGCCGTTGTAGAAGGGCGCAGTGCTCAACCCCTGGGTCAGCGGATCGGTGTACTC
>JBBDRH010000160.1:0-8374 GCA_040905645.1 Actinomycetota bacterium | reverse complement strand
TGCCGAACGGCCGCAGCAGACCCGGGTTGATGACGATTTCCTCCGGTCGGATGACCCGGGGGTCGAATGAAGCCTTCACCGGCCCGATATCGCCGATGGGCTTCCTGCGATCCAGGACCTGTTTGATCACCATCTCGCCGTCCCTGACTTTTTTGTGAACCACGATCGGCGGTCGGAAGCAGCCGGGGTACAGCGCCCTTACTGCCCCGATGTCCCCCGCTGAGAGCCCGTCGCGCTGTCCGATCTGCGCACTTGAATCGGTCGGGACGATCGTGTCCTGGTTGTTCTTGGAGAAGGCCTTGCGCGGGTAGTGCATGATCGAGCCGTAGTCGTAGCCGCCCAGGTCGTCCCCGTCGGTGATGTGCTGGTTGAACTGAGCGGCCATCCCGCTCTGGATGTTCGCCCACTGGATGGTCACGAACAGGTCCCGGTCCTCCCGGCTCTGCTCGTGCCACAAGCCCACTGCGTGGCCGATCTCGTGGATGGCGTTGCCCGTGGAGCAGTTGGGACCGAGGCTGATGGTCTGCTCGCCGCCCTGCATGCCGAGCCTGGACCAGCAGCCGTCTGCGTCGGTGAACTTGACCCAGTTACTGTGTGCGGCCGTCTTGGCAGGGAACCGGAACGGGGTCCTGGCCTCCCAATGGGCGATGGCGTCGGTGACGCGGTTCTGGCTGGGAAGGGCGGGGTCGATGACGAACGGAATCTGGCAGTTCGGCCAGCGAAACTGGCTTCCGGTTATGCCCACTCCGAATGCCACGTTGGGATCCTCTGCCACCGCCTCGCGAGCCTGCTGAGTAGCCGTCTCGACCTCGTCGACTGTGCCCAGAGCGATATCGGCCTCGACGATCGCCATCCCATTGATCTCGTAGTAGGTAACGGCCTTGTTGACGAAGGTCGACCCGGAGATCATTGCAGTTCCCATCTTGGGGGAGCCTCGTAGTTCGGCCCCGTCGCCTACGGCCTCGGGTTCCTTCCGCTCTTTGGTCGCCATGCACCCCTCCTCTTGAGTTGCCGTGGCTCGCCGCCACGGGCGCCCGATATTCTCTTCGGACATCGATGGGGGCCGTTGTCCTTGATCTCACTGTAGCCGCGCGCAGGCCAGCTTGTTGGCGAAGGGGGCAATAAGTTCTTCCCTCGAGTGCGCTATCTCTTCCCTCTTCGGTAAGGAATACTTTCTTTGTTGCACTGAACCTTCGGCGAACTGAAGGAGGAGGCTATGGCACGCCTGTGCGAGCTTAGGATCAGGGAGGGTGCCCCGGAAGGATCGTCGATTCCATTCGACATCGAGCTGACCGAGGTGGAGCATCACCCGCCGCTCTACGGGGTGTCGGAAGGCAAACTGGTCGACACCAGTCCCCGCTCCCTCGTCGCGCAGCAGCGGATCGAGGTTCGCTCCGATGACTTCCTGCGCGAAAGGCCCCTGCCGCCGTTGTTCGATCGGGTTGCAAAAGGGAAGGTCTTTGCAGAATGGGTTTCAAGCTCGGAGGTGCCAAGGCCGTGGGGATCCTTTGATTGGACCGCGAGGCGGATGGTCGTCGAGGTCTCTCTCGATAAATCGACTCTGCCCTGGGAACAGCTGGCGGCTCCCCTGGGGGCGGAGCGCGTTGCCCTTCTTCGGCAGCTTGGCAAAGATCCCCCCTCGATTGACCGTTACCTCGACAGCCGAATTGAAATCGCCACCGAAGCTTTCGGCATGCGCAAACCCAGGCCACGGCCCGACGACCTCTTCGACGGCTTCGTGCAGACCACCGCCGACAAGCACCACAGCGTTGCCTGGGACCGCCCGCCCGAGGAGTCCGATGTCTGGCACCTGATGACCACCGTGCCCGAAAAAACGGGTGATCGTCTGAAGTCGGTCAAAGGACCCAGAGTCCTGGTGGTTCAGGTAACTGCGGGTCCGCCCAGCGCCGACTCGATAAGGTGGCTCCTCGATACCGCCTTCCAGCGCGACGCCTGGGCGGTGGTGGTGGCCGAGGTGCCTGAGACGAGCACTCATCGCTTCTTCCACCCGTTTTATCGCAAGCTCCTGCACAACTGGCCGCTTGAGTTCTGCGTCTGGGCGGGCATGCATGAGCTGGAGGCGCCGGGGTACCCGGCGCGGCTCTACGCCCGGCCGGGCGGGGAGCTGGCGCTTTCCGTAACCCGAATCCCCGCCGAGCTGGCAGTTACTCCGCTATCCACCATGGCGAAGCGGGTCAGCCCTCCCCCGGCGGCTCCTCCTCCGGCTCAACCTCCCGCACCACCGCGCGGGCGGCCCAAGATCTTCATGGACCGCCGGCTGCCGACCGCTCCCCGGCCGTCAAGGCGAGGCGCGAGGCCCCCGACCACTCCCGGGTCGGCATTCGAAGTACCGACGCCGCCCGCCGCCCCCCCTCCCACAACCAGAAGGAGCAGGGTGATCGCCGAGGTGGGAAGCAGCTTCGAGGCCACGGCCGGCGAGGTCATTGCCGAACGATTCAAGCCATCCATGGCAAGAATGGACGATTTACCGTTCGACGAGGAGGAGCACGACCATTCGGTGATGGCCGAGGTCGCCGCAGAGATTCGATCGACCATGGTGGCCGGCGCTCCTCTGATCGAGGAGGTGGCGACCTCCCCGCCGGGCCCCCGACGTACGAACGTCACCTTCTTCCGCTCGGGCAATCGCCGGGTTGAGAGGGAGGAGCCTCTTTCGCCAGGGCGCAAGCACCGTCTGGAGGTGATCATCGAGCCCACCGCAGCCGGCGCCCACGTAAGCGAGGTGTTCGACGAGTCCGCTCTGGTGGAGGAGTTCCGCAAGAGGGTCACCATCGACCTCGACGTGGTGGTGTTCTCTCCCGAGACCGAGTTCGTCATTCCGAAGAACCGGAGGACTCTGGTACTCCCCCGCGTCGGGTCCTCCGATCCGGTCAAGTTCGAGGTCACGCCGCAGCATGAGGGGTGGTGTGCACTGCGAGTCGCGATCTACTACCGCAACACGATGCTGCAGTCACTGGCAGTCCGCGCCTACGCCGGTAAAACCGTGCCCGCCGAAGCGGTGCCGACTATTCGCCGGGACATGGACTGGGCGGCGACGACGGATCTCCAGCTCCTCGACGATCTCCCCGAGCCTGTGGTCAACATCTTCTCCAACGAGGCGCCCGACGGAAGCCACTGGATCGGCGTCTTCTCTGAAAAGGAGAAATCCCTCAACCTGCGCTCCGGCGAAATGTGGCAGTTCGACAATCTGGACCTCACGAAAAGAGTGGAGACCTTGAGGGCCAGAATGCAGAAATCGCACGGTGGAGAGAAGGAAAAGTACCTGTACCCCTCCGCAGACAAGCCTCCATTCAGCCCCGAAGTGGTTGGCTTCGGTAAAAGCGCGCTAATTGAATTCGCCAAGACGGGCTACTTGACCTACCGGCATCTCTTCACGCCGTCGAACGCGAAGAAGGACGGCCTGAAGGGCTTCCAGGAAACTCTCAGGACCACCGATCCAGAGGCACCGGGCATTGTTTCGGTGGCTCGTTGCGATGGCAAGTGGACTGCGCCGTGGGCCACTTTGTACGACAAGTTCATCGACGTCGACCGGCACCTGGAGCTTCATGTGTGCCCGGTGTTCGAGGAGCAGCTGAAAGCCAACGAATGGTCAGGAAACACCCTCAAGAAGAAACACGATTTGCTGGATGACCCTGCAGCCTGCAGCGCTCTACCTCAATGTCCGTTGAAGGACGCAGACAAGGAGGAGATCACCGTTTGCCCCTTCGGTTTTTGGGGGTTGCGATACCAGATCGAGCAACCGCTACAGCAGGTCAAGCCGGTTGAGTCTGACGCCGTCCCGAGGGAGTTGACCGACGAGGCCTTCAATCAGACGAACCAAATTTCCCGGCCTTCGGGAGAGAGCGTGAGAGTCGGAGCGGGGGCATTTCCATTTTCGAGGATCGACAAACACCGGCGCGAGCTGGAGGCGGTGGAGAATCTTACGGTGGATTGGGAGTCCGAGCGGCCAAAGGTCCTTCAGCTCTTCTATAAGCCGGAGGGACATCACCTCCTTTATTTCTACTGTCACGGTAGGGATGTAAACGAATCGTTCGCACTTCAGGTCGGTCCGCTGAACGACCCGCAGAACACCATCTCTCCAGCAAGCATCCGGGTGGAGAAGGTTCGCTGGGCCAAGGACGGCAATCCCCAGCCCCTGGTCATGGTGATCGCCTGCGAGTCCCTTGCCGCTCGCCCCGAGGTGGCTCACCAGCTCTTCGAAATCCTCACGGAGGTTGGCGCCTCGGGCGTAATCGGAGCCGAGATCTCAATCGCGGAGCGCCTGGGAAGGGAGGTGGGGCTGCGACTGATGAGCTCGATCTCAGGCGGCACCTCGGTCGGAGAGGCGCTGCTCGAGATGCGTCTGAGCATGCTTCGCCGCTTCAATCCCCTGGGGCTCGCCCTGACCGCCAACGCCCCTGCCACCCTTCACCTCTGCGACGACCCGAACGGTGGAGGTGCCTGCAAGCGTTACCACCGGGTCCGTTCCAAGTAGTGGCCGGCGTTAACTAAGGTGCGGCAAGCACCCCTTGCCAGACTGCGTGGGCTACCTGTGGGACCGATATCTGGCTGTGGGCCCCACTCACCTTGTCGCCTCCGACGATCACCTTGTCACCATCCAGGTTGTAGATCTTTCCGGGCTTGAAGCCGTAGTCGTGATTCGCTTCCGCTATCGTCTGATCCTCGATCGCCAGACCCGGGCCTCGGATTCCAAACGAGCCGATCCCGCCGAAGGTAGGCAGCTCGCCCGGTTCGAAAGAGGCGTCCCGGCTCGCGATCGCAGCCTTGGGGTACCACGTTCCCACCGCCCTGTCGTGAACCGACGTCGTAACCACGATAGGGCCGGCTATCACCTCGACCAGGCGCCTGAAGTATCCCGGCGTGCCGGGCTTCTTCGGGATGTCCTTGCAGTAGGACCACAACGAGAGCGCCCCCTGAATCAGAGCCAGCGAGCTCACCTGGCGGGGAAGGCCCTTTCCACCCGGGGGGCCCACGGCCACCGACGAAACCATCACGCATCCGAAGCTGTGCCCCATCAGGTGGAAGCGGACCTTGTCCTTTCCGGGTAACGACATCAGCCGCTTCAGCAGGCTGTGGCCGCCGGTCTCCCCCACGGTGCGGCCCCGTCCTTTCATGGTCCAGAACGACAGGCTCTTGAGCGGCGATAGCACGTTTCCCACGATCTCCGAAAAACCGAAATCCGCCTCCTCCTCGAAGGACGCCTGGTAGGCCAGCTCCGGGTCGAACTCCTCCCGGTCGGCGTCGGGGCCGGCCCCGACCCCCCCGCTTCCCAGGCCGAGCAGGCCGTCCAGCTTCAGGTAGGCATCGCGGACCTCCGTGGGGAGCTGAGGGGGCACCGGGTCGTCGGCCGCCGACTCGATGATCGTGCGCAGGGCATCCTCGGCCTCGTCGTTGCCGGTGACGCCCAGGCGCTTCGCCCACCGCCTGACCTCGGCGCGCACGCTCGGAGCGCCCTCGGCCACGTCGAAGCTCACGTCTCCAAAGTCCTCCTCCCCAAAGGGCTCGCTGGGCCAGTGGATGCCCACGAGCAGCGGTTTGAAACCCGGCCGGGCCTCACGGATGCGCTGGCGGTCGTTCCCCATCTTGGCCATCGCCGTGACCCAGCTCTTGTACTGCCGCAGTGCCGAGGGGATGTCGCCGCGCCAGCCGTGGCTGAAGATGAAAACGTCGGTGACTTCGCCTTTGGCGACGGCATCTGCGATCTTGTCGGACATCCTGCCCCCGGGGTCGTCGGCTCGCTCCTTTCCATCCTTGTCGAAGGAGATGAGGTGATACGACAGGTCGGTCCCCTCCACTTTGACTACTGGCATGACCAGCTCCTTTCGGGATCTAGACGCTCAGTCGGGTTGCCGGATCACCCAGCACCAGATAGTTCCGGGAATCGGTTGCCGCGGTCCACACTGCTGCGTAAGGGGCGTAGGAATCGATGCTCTTGGCCACCACCTGGGAAAGCAGATCGGCCAGGTCGAACGACAGCTCGCCGGTGCGGACGTTGAAGTCGTCGAACGCCACCCCCACCGGCTTGCCATTCATGAGTGCCCGGAGGGTGGACTGGAAGGTCTGGATCTGCTCCCCGGCTCTGGGCACCTGGAAGGAGTGGCTCCAGGCACGGTCGACATGAGCCATCACCGCCAGCATGCCGCCGGCGAGAAGCTTCTGGGGCAGGGCGGCCACGAAGGCGGCCTCGGCGATCTGCTTGGGGGCAGCCGGATCGATCTTGTGAGCAAAGTCGTCGCTGGCAGGGGTGCCGCCTCCGTAGCAGGCGAAGAGGAAAGCCATGCGGCCCGCTAGGGGGGCATCCGGAGCAACGTCGGAGGCGGCGAAGGTGTGCTCTTCGGTAACCGTAGTGCCTATCCCCGGCCAGCTGCCGGTTATGAGGGCACCCTGCCTGGAGACCTGATCGTCGTGGCCGGAAGGATAGCCGAGGCCGTGGCCGGCGCTCATGAACAAAGCCGGAGAGTCGGTGTTGACCACCGCGGCGAACTTCAGCTTGGTGGCCTCCTTGTCGACGGTGCTGTTCACCTTCCAACCCACCGCGCTCTTCAGCCCCTCTTGAAGCGGCTGGATGAGCCGGCTCATGCTGAGCGAGGTGGCGACATCGCCCTTGTTGCGGGGGCCGAGGAACTCCAGCCGCTTGTCGGCGGGCGAGGGGTTCGTCTCGGCCTCGACGACATGGGCGGCGTACCGGCCGTAGTCCGAGGGGTCCTGGAAGCTGAGGCGGCCAACCCCACGCTGGAGATCGACCCGGTACTGAATCTCAAAGGGGATATGGTCCGGCGGCCCGGCAAACAGCAGGTAGAAAGGCATGTCCTCGGGGTCGGCGCTGCCTGACCCCACCCCGTTTCGAGCGAGCCACTGGGGGCCGGTCTCCTGCCGGACCCCCTCCTTGCCCTCGTAGATGTGAAACAGCTTCTTGCCGGCCTGGGCCTGTCGATGCTTGATGAGCGGCTCGAGCTGGCGGCGGATCACCTTCACGGCCTCGGCGTGCTCGGGGCGCCCGGAGAAGACGATTCCCCAACCGGCTTGCTCGACCTTGGTGTCGTCGACTCCCTCGATGACCTTCATGAGGCCGTCCTCGAGGTCCTCTATCCGCTTGCGGGCGGCGGCCTCACTCTCCTCGTCTGAGGGGAGGCCGGCTACAGCTCTGGCAAAGGTGGCCGTTGAAACCGGCTTGAGCAGGTACTCGCCGGTGATCGCGTCGATGCCGTTGACATGCAGCATCTCTGCCTTTTCGCTTTTCTTCTTTCGGCCGGGCATTGGAACTCCTTCATCGACTGAATGTCCTCGACAGCCCGACTCTGGGCGCGGACACATTCGGAGTCAATAGGCCATAGGCCTTATTTCGGAAGGCCAGGCAGCCCGGCGCGCCTCTCCGGCCTCACTCCCCGGGGCCCTCCTCGACACCGAGCTTGGGTCGACGCCGGAGTGCTCCCGCACCCGTTCGAGAGCTTGCCGCACCTCTTCTCACGCCTGCCTGATCTGCTCCATCAGGCCGCCTGGTTCCCGGCGTAGCGGTAAATTGAAAGCTCCAAGAAGTTAGAACGGAAAGGAGCCCGGATGAACCTGAACAGCTTGTTGATCGGATCCGAGGACCCCCAGCGTCTTTCCGACTACTACGCCAGGCTTTTCGGCGACCCGGTCTGGGACCAGGGAGGCTTCAAATCCTGGCGGATCGGTACGGGGTGGATCACTGTCGGGCCCCACGATGAGGTGAAGGGCAAGAACGCCGTCCCGGGCAGAATCATCTGGAACATCGAGACTCCCGACGTCAAAGGCGAATTTGAAAGGCTCAAGGGTGCGGGAGCAACGGCGGTCCGTGAGCCCTACCATCCGGATGAGACATCCGAGTACTTGATCGCCACCTTTTCCGATCCAGACGACAATTACTTCCAGCTTATGAGCCCGATGTAACCGGAACGGAAGTCCGGGACCGCCGAAGGGAGACTCACCTCTGGGAGCTTCGAGCGGAAGAGTCCTCGAACACGTAGGCCGATCAAGGGAGGTGGAGGATGCAGAACGAAAACTACGAGCTGCTGCGCAGGGGATACGAAGCCTTCATGGCAGGCGACATGGACACGTTGAAGAACGAGATCTTCGCGTCGGATATCGTCTGGCATACCCCGGGCAACAACCCTACGTCGGGAGACCGGAACGGCGCCGACAGCGTTTTAGAGCTCTTCGGAAAGTACTTCGAGTTGACCGACGGCACCTTTAGGGTGGAGGTGCACGACTTGCTGGCGTCCGACGACCACGCGGTGGTGCTCGGGAAGGTCTACGGGCAGCGGAAGGGCCTCTCCATTCCAGAGGATTACGTTCAGGTCAGCCATTTCAAGGAGGGCCGGGTCTCAGAGTCGTG
>JBBDRH010000159.1:0-1399 GCA_040905645.1 Actinomycetota bacterium | reverse complement strand
GTAGGTCGGAGCGAACGAAGTGAGCGGAGCCGGAAACATTCTTGTTATGTGACGGCGCACCACCTGCCGAGATCGGCTTCGATCCGAGCGCTGACCTACCCGTCCGTCGGGGGTGTAATCGAGCGGACCTCAATGAATTCAATGTCCAGAGAGTCCTTGAAGAGTCCCAGCACGGATTCCCCTCGGAAGTCGAGCGGGTCGAACCTGTTCGGGAACCGAGCCGCACACTGAAAGTCACCATCCACATCGAAGAGCCACCAGGCCTGACTAGATTGATCGGGGCGGGGATATTGCTTGATCCAAGTCCGTCCCGCCTCGTCGGCGATGAGCTCGCCCAGGGCTGGAAAGCGATTCGCAGAAGGCATGGTGTTCCAGACCTTCTGGAGCCGCTGCGTCAAGTATTCGTTGCCCTCGAAACGCCGAAAAGTCTCAGCCCGATGAGCTTGGAGATGCTCCGGCCGGATCCCTCGATCCGGAGATGTCCAGTTCACGGTGCGTTCGGCGCCCGGGCCCGTCAGCGCCGTCACCTGGACCTGGCTTGTGTCGCCCGTCGCGGTGTAGAGGAGCCCGTCTCTCACATGAAAGAGCCCCCGCGGCTGGAACCATGGCTGACCGACCTCCCGATTCGCCTCGTCGACCCAGAGTGACCTTCCGTACGGCAGGACCCGTAGCGTGTCGAGCAGGTGGCCTTGCGATGAGTACTGGAGGATGTGGAGGAAATGATGGCCGCCTTCGGTGTCGCCCCCGAAATGTGCTTGCGGATTCGAACCGATCAAGAAGGTCGAGCCCTCTACACCTCTGTCGACAATACCGAAGCTTCCGGTCGGATTCACGGCCGGAGAGCCGAGCAGAATGCTCCGATGGCCGCCGTCGGCCCAGGCGTAGACCGTGATCCGCCCCTGGCTCCAGTCCCAGACCGCAATCGAGTCCGAGCTAAGGAGATCGATCGCGATGGGATCTCTGAGTTCGCCGGGGCCGTCCCCTCGACGCCCGAGTGTGCGTACGAACCGGCCGCTCGAGTCAAAAAGCCGGATCTGCTTGCTGGACCGATTCAGGACTGCGGCGCCTCCGTCAGGAAGGAAGCGGGCGTCTTCCACACCGAAGAAGAGGTAGGCTCCCTGGCCTTCCGCAGAGCCCATTCGCACAACAGCGGAACTCACGTCACAACTGGTCCAAGAACTCTCAACGCGGAGGTCATTCGGAGCCGCCGGGGAGGGGGTTGCCGGACCTCGGGTCACCATCAAGAACCCAACGAGGAGGACGATGGCTCCGGTCGCCAAGGCGGCAAGTTTCAACTCACACTCTCCTCTCGGCACACTACACCACCCCCAAGTCTACGCGCTGTCACATAACGTTCTTGTGTTGCCGACGTGGCCCACCACCGCACCCTCCGGAGCTT
>JBBDRH010000158.1:0-1402 GCA_040905645.1 Actinomycetota bacterium | reverse complement strand
AGCCGAGGGGGCCTCGTGCTGTTCTCGCGGTATCTGCGCGGCGTCGGACTGCTTCTGTAGAAGGACACCTCATCTTTCCCTTCTGGGGACATCCAGTTTTACGCACCAGCCATTGACGGGAGGTGGGTCTGCCACCTCCACTTCGTGTCGACCCTCGACACGGAGCCGCTCATGGCAAAGCTCAGCAAGGAGCAGATCATGGTTGGTGCAGAGATGGCCCAGCGGGGGACCTCGGTCCGCCAGGTTGCCAGGCAGCTGGGGGTCACGGAAGGAGCGCTGCGCTACCGCTTGAAGCAGCGTGCGGCGGATCCGAAGCCGGATGGCCGGTCGCTTCAGCCCACATCGGTGGACGAGTTCGAGGAAGCGGTGGCAGGGATTCTTGAGGGGCTGGACTGCCGCAGGGTCACCGGTGAGGGTCGGCCGGTGCAGGCCCGGGCAGTCTACCGCCGCCTTGTGCGGGATTACGAGTACGCAGGAAGCTACCGCGCGGTGGTGCGGCACCTGGGGCGGCGCTACGGCGTACCCGCCATCCGTGCCTTGCGTCGGGTGGAGACGCCGCCTGGCGTGCAGGCGCAGCACGATTGGTTTACGGCGAGCGCCCGGATCGGAGGCAAGCGGACAGATGTCCAGGCCTTGGTCGGGGTGCTCTCCCACAGCCGGGCTCGGTTCTGCTGGATCAGTCCGGACGCGACGCAGCTCGCCTGGCACAGTGGCCACCTGGCGCTCTTCCAATGCTACGGCGGCGTACCCCTGTGGGTCCGGATCGACAATCTGAAGACGGGCGTGGCCTCCGGCGCGGGACCCACGGCGGTCCTGAATCGATCCTACGAGGTCTTCGCCCGCTCGTGCGGATTCGAGATCGATCCCTGCCGGGCTCATACGGGCTCGGACAAGGGAAAGGCGGAGCGGAGCGTGCGCACCTTCCGGGATTGCTTCGGCGACCTGTTCGGGGAGGACTGGCTGTCCATGGACGCGCTGCAGGCGGCCCTCTACGAACGCTCGGGCTCGCTGATGGATCGCCTGGCCTGCCCCATCACCGGCACCTCGGTGCGGGTGGCCTGGGAAGCGGAGCGGCGAGCGCTCCAGCCCCTGCCTTCGATGGAGGAGCCCTTCGACGTGGTGGTCTCGCGCCGGGTGCACCGGGATTGCCTGGTCTCCTTCGAGGGGCGCCGCTACAGCGTTCCCTTCCAGTGGGTGGGGCGGCAGGTCGAGGTCCTGGGCACTCACAGGTATGTGATGATCCGGGCGGAAGGCCAGGAGATCGCCCGCCACCTGCGCCATACCCAGGCCCTGCTGGTACTGGAGCCTGATCATTTCGAGGGCGACTCTACGGATCGGGTGCTGCGACCTTCACCGCTGGGGCACCGGGCACGCCTGCAGATGGCCGGCCTCACCGGTCCGT
>JBBDRH010000157.1:0-8418 GCA_040905645.1 Actinomycetota bacterium | reverse complement strand
GGAGGTGGGGCCGAAGGGCGTCTCCACCCAGACATCGTCGAAGTCCGGCAACAGGCTGTAGAACCCGGAGCCTCCCAGCACCCCTATCTCGGCGTTGAGCATGCGCAAGATGCTATCGCGCAGCGCCGCCGATGAGAGCCGGCTAAGCGGTTGCCGGTTGGGTAAGCGGCAGCCGTACCGTAAAACGGCAGCCGGGCGCAAGATTTTGGACCTCGATGCCGCCGTGGTGGGCCTCAACTATCCCTCGCGCAATCGCCAGACCCAGCCCCGCTCCGCCGTCCGAGCCCGGCGTCCGGGCCGCCTTGCCCCTGAAGGCCAGATCGAAGACGCGGTTAAGATCTGTCTCCGGGATCCCTCCGCACTCGTCGGTGACGGTCACCACCGCGTGCCCGCCGGCAAGACCTGCCTGAAGGCTCACCGATCCCTCGGACGGGGTGTAGCGGACGGCGTTCTCCAACAGGTTGTGGAGCACCCGGCTGAACTCCGAAACCGACGCTTCCACCACCGGGCTCCCGGCAACCGCTCCCTCGAGCTTGACCCCCTTGTTCTCAGCGAGCGCCGCGGCCCCCGCGAGAGCATCCGAAACCAGCTCGGCGAGGGGCACCGGCGTGAAGTTGAGCGAGAGCGCCCCCGCGTTGATCCGGCTCAGCTCGAACAGGTCGTCCACCAGATGAGCGAGCCTGTCGGTCTCCTGGCGGAGAGTACGGTAGTAGCGCTCGATAGTTTCCGGGTCGGTCACCACCCCGTCCTCGAGCGCCTCCGCAATCGCCCGAATACCGGCGAGTGGGGTTCGGAGATCATGGGAGACCCAGGCGACGAGCTCCCGCCGCGAGGCATCCATCGCCCGCTCGCGGGCTCGGGTTTCCTCCAGCTTCACCCGCATCTGGTCCAGCTCCCTTGCCAGCGACGCCAGCTCCAACGGCTCCGACTCGGCGGCAAAACGCCTGGGCTCGCCCTTCGCCACACCTCGGGCAGCGACCGAGAGGCTCCGGCTCGCCGCCCCCACCCGGCGGCCCAGTAGAAAAGCGATCACCAAACCGACGGTTGCGGCGGCAAACAGAACCACCACCAGTGCAGCGAGATCGTGGGTCGAGATGAACATCCCCCGTGCCGCCAGGAGAGCTCCCACGCTCACCGCCCCGAGAGCCGCGAACGCCACCACCACCGATTGAGCGGCTATCGACCGGCGCCTGAGCGCGTGGAGGCTCGCCGCCCCGACTGCACCGGCTGCCAGAGCGCCGCCCCCTGCCATCAAGGCAAGCTGGATTGCGTCGGCGGGAGGGATGCCCACCATCGTGGACACCCATGCGGTGGTGAATCCTCCGGCGAGAACTGCGAGAAGGACGAGGACGATCACAGATCGAACCTGTAGCCCACACCCCACACGGTGACCAGATGTTTGGGGACGACCGGGTCACTTTCGACCTTCTCTCGAAGCCTGCGGATATGCACCGTCACGGTGGAGGTGTCGCCGAACTGGTAACCCCACACCCTTTCAAGGAGCGCCTCGCGGCTGAAGACCCGGGAGGGGTGACGCATCAGAAAGCTCAGCAAATCGAACTCCAGAGCGGTGAGGACGACCGGGCTCCCGTTCACCGAAACCTCGCGGGACCTGAGGTCGGCCCGAATGTCGCCCGCTACCACCGTGTCGGTCTCGGGCCGCTCCGCCGCGGGCGCCCTTCGCTTCAAGATCGCCTTGATCCGGAGCGTCAGCTCGCGCGGGGAGAACGGCTTGACCACGTAGTCGTCGGCCCCCACCTCCAACCCGCGCACGCGGTCGGCTTCCTCGATCTTGGCGGTCAGCATCACCACCGGCACCTCGCTCTTCAGCCGGAGCCGGCGAAAAACCTCGTGGCCGTCGATTCCCGGGAGCATCAGATCCAGCACCACCAGGTCGGGCATCTGATGCTCGGCCATCCTGAGCGCCTCCAACCCGTCGGCAGTGGACGTGACCTTGAAGCCCTCACGTTCGAGGTACATAGTCACCACCTCGGACACGGTGGGATCATCCTCAACGACCAGCACGTTATGAGCGTGTGTCGACATCAGTAGATCGTACGCCCGACGGTCGACGGCGCTCGACAGAGGAGGCACAGTTCATCAAATTGTAAGCAGCAAACGGGATCGGTGCGCGTCAGCGCCGAGGTGGCAAACACTCCGAATCGAACCGATCCCAATCATCGAGATTGATAGGCCGCAAAGCGCTAGACCCATCCGGCATGGTCATTTGATAAGTGAATTCACCGGTCAACGACGCGGTAGAGCCCGGCTTGAGGTCCGCACGGTGCAGCTCCAAGGTCTGACCCCGAAGATCGAACCATGTCACTCCGCACGTGACCGCAAGGACGACGGTTGGGATTTCGCGTGTGCCTACGCCGACTGCCCCCACGGCGCTTTCTCCATTCGTCCCGCCAATCTCGCAATTCGCTACCAAACTTGCTCCCGTCGACAGCAGTTCCGGTGACTCTTCGACGTCCTCTTCGGGGTCGAAGCCGCTCCTTTCACAGACGGCGAGCGGCTCAAGCAGCGTGGTCCGCCACTTTCCACCCTCGCGCTTGGCTCCCAGGGCGGTCATGACCTCAACGTCGTCGAAGTCGGCATGAGAGGTTCGGCCCCAACCGATCCAAGTGTCCGAGCCGACGAACACACCCGCCGTTTCGGTGGCTCCTCCGAAGAACGAAGGATCATCGGGCTGCTCTGCTTGGGGCCTCTGTTGGCATGCGGTGGTCATCCAGACAATCAACGACATGACGACGGACAGGCGAAGGCTTTTATTCAATGGATTCGACCCGGCGAACTAAGTCCCCAAATGACTGTGTTGTCCCAACAAAGACGTTCAGGTCGACAAGAGTGTCGACCCCTTCGAGACGTCCGTTTCCTGCGTACTGCCAAAACATGAGGTCCGGGTACTCTTCTGCCGATGGTCTAAACACAACCTCACGGATCCATATCGGGACACCCTCGAAGTGCCCCCGCACGATCCGGTTGTACGACTGTTTCGTGACATAGAGGATCGGCGCCCGGCCGTCCTTTTGCTCAACTGCCGATACCAGCTCCTTCAGCTCACTGCGGACTTCGGCAAGCGACTTCCAGCTCGTGCAGTTGCCGCCGAACTCCAAGTCGATTGCGCGGGGTAGCTCTCCGGAGTCCGGAGCGGTCGAAAGGAAGTTTCGGGCCTGGTCATCGCCGGATGTACAGAACGTGAAGAAATGGTATGCGCTGCGGGCCACCCGCCCTTCGGCATCTCTCCAGTTCTCCTGAAAGCGGCGATCCATCAAGTCTGTGCCCTCGGTAGCTTTGATGAAGGCAAAGTCGATCTCGGACTCCTGCACAAAGGCCGGCCAGTCGATCTCGTCCTGATGGTGCGATACGTCAACACCGCTAACCGGAAAGTCCTCGCGGGAGGGGTATTGGAATCGGACATACCCACGTTGAAAAAGAAGGATGAAGGCTGCCGCGGCAACCGCAGCCGCGATCAAAGTACGAACCGCCGGTGTTTGAATCGCTACCTCGGCCTACAAGAATTAAGCCGGAAAAAATAGTGCTCCGAGAAACGTCTGGACCGAAGTCCTTTCGCATCTCGGAGCAAGAGGAAATATAGAGAGATCATCCGGGACGGTCAATAGGGAAAGCGAAAGTTTATTCGCGACCTTCAAGAAATTTGGGCCGATCAGCCTTCCTCCAACGGCCTCAGATCGCTTTCTTCCCCCAGCAAGACCAGCACGTCCTCGGCATGGAGCTCCAACTCCCTACCGGGATTCGGTGTGATCACGCCGTTATGGGACAAAACCGCCAACGGCGTGGCTGTGCCTATCGCCTCCCCCACCGTCCGGCCTGCCAGTGCCGAGTTCGCTTCGATGAGCAACTCCTCCATCCTCATCCCGCGGGTGTCTGCAGTCACCATCTCCATGTAGTCGACGATCCGCGGCCGCACCGCCATCATCGCCATATGGCGCCCGCTGGTCACGTACGGCGAGATCACCCGGTCGGCTCCCGCCTTGGTCAACCGTCCGGCCGAGTAGGGCTCGGCGGCTCCAGGGTCGCGCGATCCGTGACATCGGTCGTAGCTACCGAGCCGGCTCGGGACGGTCGGCGCCTGTGGTGTAGCTGCCCAAGCGGTTGCAGACCTTGCTCATAATCAACGAACTCTACCGGAGTACTATCGGTGCTCAGGTTAGTGAGACGGAGCAGCATGGATCACATCCGATCCGAGGGCGTGGAGCTCGATTTTGAGATAAAGGGCTCCGGAGAGCCGGTTCTGCTGGTCCACGGGACCAGCATCGCCGACGCCTTTCAGCCGCTGATGGACGTCCCCGAGCTGGCCGATCGCTTCCAGCTGGTCCGTTACCACCGCCGAGGCTACGCATCCAGCTCACAATCCCCTCAACTGATGAGCATTGCAGACCACGCCGCCGACGCCCGGCTGGTGCTTGAGGAGCTCTATATAGACAAGGCCCACGTGGTCGGACACGATCTGGGCGGGGTGATCGCTCTGCAGCTGGCTCTGGACAACCCCGAGCTGGTTCATACTCTGACGCTGGCCGAGCCGCTCCTGCTCATGGTCCCAAGCTGGGTGGCCGCGGTCGGCGGGGTCTCGCCGGCGCTCGACCTCTACCTTTCGGGTGACAAGGCTGCGGCAGTAAATTCGTTCCTGGAGCTAAGCTCGGGGCCCGATTTTCAGGAAGCCCTGGAAGCACGGATACCGGGCGCCATCGCCGGAGCGATCAGAGACGCTGCTGCTTTCTTCGAGAACGACATGCTGGCCCTCGGCTCCTGGGAGTTCGAAACCACCTCTCCGTTAACCCAACCGGTCCTGTCAATTCTGAGCGAACGGCCGGCCGACTTTTTCGCCGACGGACGGCAACTGATTCACGAGTGGCTTCCCCAGACGGAGGACCTGGACCTGTTCAACGCAGGCCATCTGTTGCAGATCGACAACCCGGCCGGTATGGGTGCCGGGCTCTCCTGGTTCATCTCCCGGTACCCGATCGCTCCTCCCGGTGTGTGAGGACCAGGGATAGGTTCGGTCGGGTCGGGGTATTGATTCGCCACCCTAAAACAAGGAGATCAAGAGGTTGGCGAGGATAAGAAGGTCCGACATCGGCAAACCCGGCATCACTCGCAGGCGCTGCGGCAAGGGGTTCATGTACCTGGGGACCGGCGGAAAGCGGGTCACCGACGAGGAGACGCTTGCCCGGATCAAAGGGTTGGTAATTCCACCGGCGTGGACCGACGTATGGATCTGTGAAGATCCCCTGGGTCACATCCAGGCCGTTGGGTACGATGCAGCCGGGCGTAAACAGTACCTTTATCACCCTCGATGGAGGGCCGGCCGCGACAAACGAAAGTTCGAGCGGATGCTCGACTTCGCCCGGGTGCTTCCCGACCTCCGCAAGGCGGTCGAGCGCGACCTCAAGCAGGAAGACCTGCCCCGGACGAAGGTTCTCGCCCTGGCGGTGAGGCTCGTCGATCTGGGCCTGTTTCGGATAGGCAACGAGGAGTACGCCCGCCAAAACGGCACCTTTGGGCTCGCCACCATACGCACCGACCACGTCACTGTCTCGAAAGAGGGCGTGATGAGCTTCGACTTCATCTCCAAGGCAGGGAGGCGTCAGATGCTGACGGTGAAGGACCCGCGGGCCGCTCCGGTAGTGGCCTCCCTCAAGAGGCGGCCGGGCAACCCCGAGCTCCTCGCGTACCGGGATGAGAACGGGTGGACCGACATCCGATCGACCGACATCAACGACTACCTGAAGTCGCTCACCGGCGGATTTACCGCCAAGGACTTCCGTACCTGGAGCGCCACCGTCATGGCGGCGGCGGTTCTGGGGGAGTCCGGGGATTCTGATCCGCGGGTCCCGAAAAAGCGTGTGGCTTCAGAGGCCGTGAAGAGGGTTGCCGAACAGCTGGGAAACACGCCTGCCGTCTGCAGAGACTCCTACATCAGCCCCCGGGTTTTCGACGAGTACTTTGCCGGGGTCACCATTGCCCCCGCGATCAAGGCGGTCGATCTTGAATCGCTGCGGAACGGAGAGATGAGAACCCGGCTGGAGCTGGCCGTGATGGACCTGCTCGAAGGCGGGAGCGCCCCTGCGAAGGCGGCCTAGCGGCGACGCGGTTTTGCTACAGCTCGAAGCTCGCCGGAAGATCCTTCAACAGGTTGCGCGGGTACTCCAATGGATGCTGAGGAATCCAGTTTGTACCCTTGGGCATCCACCACAGCGCCACCAGGCGATTGCCTCGCGACGCGGTTTCGAGCCGTGGGAACCTGCCCACCCCTCTTGGCCACTCCGGCACCGGCAGCATCAGCTCGCCGGAGGCCAGGGTGTCTGCCCCGAGCACTCGATGGAACGGGTCCTCGTCGGCCGCGCAGCAGCGGCAACGCGCCTCGTTTGAATTTGGAGTCATAACTCCGCATAAGGAGCAAGCACCTTGACCGCGCTTTCCCCGGCTGCGGCTCTTCTTGATCACCTGTAATCCCCTCGTAACGGCCTAGGCTTCGGGATTACCCCGAAGGCACCCCGGCGAAACCCCACGCGCCGCGTCATTCCGGAACTGTGTAGCGCCTTTCCACCGCCTCGGCTATAAGCCGCCGGCTGGCCTGTGGATCGATGCTGTCGTCGGACTCGACCTCCTCAGCCTCGCCGGCCAGATCCGGGTCCTTTATCGACTCCCTGAACCAGGTGGAGTAGTCGTGCCTGCGCAGATGGTCAAGCCAGGTGTCGTCGTCCACCCCCTCGGCCAGCTCCACGAACCTCATCAGGTTCTCGGCCTTGAGGCTCAGCTTCTTCTCCGGCCCCGGAAGTAGAACGCCGCCTCCTCGTCCAGCCTCCCCTCGGCATACTTGCGGTGATGCCGGTTGTGCTCAACCCGCGGCGGCTCGGTCGTCACGGTGAAGGGAGGCCCTTCTTCGAGGAACCAGGCGAGGACCTGACCCTCTTGGAGCTCCACCGGTGACAGGCCCGGCTCCTTCAGACCGGCCGCCTGGGCGAAGCCGCGCAGCGTATCCTCCGGGTCCTTTCCCGCAGCCAGCACGGCGTCGATCAGCCTCACCACCGCGGGCGATAGGTGAACCGGATGAACTGTTACGAGAATCAGCCCCCCGAGCTCCTGGGGCATAACCAGCTCGGCGGTCTCCCACTTCTCCGGCAACAGGTGGTGTGCTTCGTCGATCACCAGCCAGTGGGGCCTTCCGGTAGCCGCTCTCAGCTCAAGGAGCCGGGTGAGCAGACTCTGAAAAAACTCGGGCCGCTCCTTGAGGCGAATGCCGGTCAGGTTGACGACCACGCTCTGGGCGGGACGAGCCAGCAGCTGCAACACCTCCTCGTGCGAAGGGGCTCGATGGTCGTCGCCCAACACGACTGCCCCGGGAAGGCTCAGGTAATCTCCTTCGGGATCGATCAGACAGAACTGGTAGCCCCGTTCGGCAAAGCGCTCGATCAGCCCGATGGTGATCGTCGATTTGCCCGCCCCCGACGAACCGGCGATGAGGAGGTTCGACCCGTCCGGAGGAAAGGTAACCTTCGATCCGTCGGACCGTGCACCCACCAGGATCCTTCGATCCTGAAGTGCGCCCTCCACGCCCTTGAGGTCGGTCCCGATGATGAGCTCGATCAGCTCCTCCACCCCTTCGCCGCGAGGCTTGGCGGTGACCAGGCCGGATGTCTCTTTCACCATCGGGAGTGCGTTGGCCACCGCAACCGAGCACTCGCAGAGCTTCAGGAAGGCATGATCGTTCTCCGCGTCGCCCACCCCGACGACGTTGTGAGGGGATAGGCCCATCTCGTCCAGAGCGGCGGTCAGACCGGCAGCCTTGTTCAAACCCTCGGGAAGGACCATCACCGCCCCCTTGTTGAAGATCACCTGAAGCTCGAGACCGAGCGCCTTGATCGCTTCCAGCACCGCGGCCTCGTGAGGCTCCCAGGTTGCGACTATCACCCGGCCCACGGAGAAGGGGACGCCCATGCGTGAGAGGGCGTCCAGGAACTCCTTGCGAGGGGCCTCGCCGAGAGCCTTGCTCTCCTTGGTCGAAGGGTGATACAGCAGGGCCCCGTTCTCCGCGACGACCCGGTCAAACGGTTCGAACTCGGGGAAGACCTCCAGCAGATCTTCCAGCTGGCGGCCGGTCACCAGAATCAGCCGCCGGCCGGAGTCGCGGAAGCGCTCCAGGGCAGCCTTCGTCGATTCACCCACCTTGCCGTCGGCGGCCAGAGTTCCGTCATAGTCGGTAGCGAGGGCAACGTAACGCATAGGTAGGGTGTTTCCCCGCTTTGTAAATCGCAACCGGGCAGCCTCGAGTGCTCACACAACGCTGCGTTGCCCGCTTCGCGGCTACCTGCGGCCTCCGCCCAGGAGCCCTCCCAGGAGGTCGCCGACGTCGCCGCCTTTGCCCTTGCCGGCCCCCCCCCCGCCTAGCCA
>JBBDRH010000156.1:0-1406 GCA_040905645.1 Actinomycetota bacterium | reverse complement strand
GGAAGTCCGTAGAAGTAGGAATCGATCCGCTCATACTGATCGTAGAACAGCGTGCGGTTCAGCTCCTCGAAATCAAACGCGTAGTTTAGGGCCTGCCGGACCAGCGGATCCTGGAATTTCTCGAGGCGCAGGTTGGGAACGAAGCCCCACATTTCCCCGGAATCGCGGTCGTCCTGCGGGAAGAGTTCCATGACGATGCGGTCGTCCCGCACCGGCGGGATATCATAGGCAGTTGCCCAACGCTTCGCCTGGTTCTCTGACCACCAGTCGAGCTGATCGCCCTTGAACGCCTCAAATAACACGGTCGTGTCGAGAAAATACTCGTAGCGCAGGCCATCGAAGTTATTCGATCCGACTTCCGTCGGGTGATCGACCCCCCAATAATCCTCCACTCGCGTGTAGGTCACAGACCTGCCGGGAACGAACTCGCCAAGCAGATAAGGTCCCGAGCCGAGTGGCGGCTCCAGGGTCGAGGCGCCGATGTTGCGGGTATTGCCGGACGCGTCAATTCCCTCCCACCAGTGCCGCGGCAGCACCAGCAGCTGCCCAAGGATCTTGGGCAGCTCCCGGTTGCCAGTCTGGTCGAAGCTGAAGGTCACCTCGCCCGGCGCCGTCTCCTCGGCACCGATGACGTTGGCGTAATATTGGGCGAAATTGGGACTGTGCTCCATCTGCGTCTCGAACGACCACACCACGTCCTCGGCCGTCACCGGCTCGCCGTCGTGCCACCGCGCCTCAGGGTTCATGCGAAAGGTCACCGAGGAGTAGTCTTCAGGATAGCTCATGGCCTCTGCCAGCAGCCCATAATCGGTTAACGCCTCGTCCATGGACGGCGTCATGAGCGTCTCATAAACCAGCCCGAGGCCGATCGCCTGCTCCCCCTGCGGTAGCACCGGATTGAAGGTATCGAAGCCGCCCAAAGCGCCGAGCCGTACCGTGCCGCCCTTCGGGGCGTTCGGGTTGACGTAGTCGAAATGCGCGAAGCCCTCCGGGTACTTCGGCTCGCCGATGGCGGAGTTGGCGTGGTGCCACTCGCGCTCCTGCGCTGCCGCTGGCGTTACCGCGAGGGCGGCAACCAGCACCGCTCCGATCATCTGCGAAAATCTGAACATGGACTCCCTCTTGTGTGTTCTGGGTCGATCGACGGCCGGTGGCCCGGGCGCCCGACACCGCCACTCACCCGAAAAATGCGACCCCACCGTGCCATCCGGCTTCACTTCTCCGTCAGGCCTCCGGCACCGCCTCGAGGTCGAAGGCAGCCGCCAGCAGTGCCTTTGTGTAGTCTTCCTTCGGGGCCGCGAAGATCTCGGCGGCGGGCCCCTGCTCCACCACCTTTCCATCTTTCATGACGATCAGCGTGTTGGCCAGTGCCCGCACCACCTTGAGGTCGTGCGAGATGAAGATGT
>JBBDRH010000155.1:0-1407 GCA_040905645.1 Actinomycetota bacterium | reverse complement strand
GGCGTCCTCATGCTCAGGCATCTTGACGAGGTGGAGGCGGCCGATCGCCTGGAGGGCGCCATCGCGGCAGTGATCGCAGAAGGCAAGAGTCTGACCTACGACATGCACCAGGACCGCAACGATCCCCGGGCAGTGGGCACCTCGGAAGTCGCCACCGCGATCATCGAGAAGATGCTGGCATGAAAAAGGTCACCGTCGTGGGTGCCGGCTTCGTGGGCAGGACTGCGGCAATGCGAATACTGGAAGCCGGGCTGGCGGACGTCTGCCTCGTGGATGTGATCGAGGGCTGGCCCCAGGGACTGGCTCTGGATCTGCGCCACTCGGCGCCGATCGAAGGTTTTGAGACCGAAGTCGTCGGCACCAACGACTACGAGGAGACTGCAGGCTCCGACGTCGTGGTGATTACTGCGGGGCTCCCGAGGGCCCCGGGAATGAGCCGCATGGACCTGCTCGAAAAGAACGCCGAAATTGTCGGGGGAGTGTCGGAAACGGTGGCGGCCACCTCGCCGGAGGCCGTGGTGATCGTCGTGACCAATCCGCTCGACGAGATGACCTACCTGGCTGCCGCCAAGACCGGATTCCCCAAGAGCAGGGTGATGGGTATGGCCGGCGTGCTGGACTCCGGGAGGCTGGCGGCCTACATCGCCGAGGAGCTGAACGTCTCGCCTCTGGTGGTCACCGCCCTGACACTGGGGTCGCACGGGGACCAGATGGTGCCGCTGCCCAGACACGCCACCGTGGACGGGCGGCCTCTTGCCGACCTGGTGGACCAGGCAACCCTGCAGCGCCTGTACGATCGCACCAGCAAGGCGGGAGCCGAGGTGCTGGGGCTCCTCAAGAAGGGCAGCGCTTTCTACGCTCCTTCGGCGGCGGCGGCGCAGATGGTAGATGCCATCCTGTCGGAAGGCGAAAGGGTCCTCCCGGTGTCCGCCTGGCTCACCGGCCAGTACGGCATCACCGAGACCTACCTGGGAGTTCCCGCACGGCTGGGCCGCAAGGGCGTGGAGGAGATCGTCGAGCTCGATCTCAACGAGGAGGAGCTCGAGCAGCTGAGGGCAGCGGCGGAGGCCATCCGGGCTCGCTGCGCCGATTTGGACACGGCCTGACCGCAGGGCGTCAAGCCTGCAGCATCGCGGCTATCTCGAACACCAGGTCCAGTGACTGTCGTGCGTTGAGGCGCGGGTCGCAGAGCGCGCGGTAGCCGGCCGGATTGTCCAGATGATGGTCCAGCACCTCTTCCGCCCCGCCCAGGCACTCGGTGACGTCCTCGGGTGTCAGCTCGAGGTGGACCCCGCCCGGCACGGTGCCCTCCTGATGGTGGACTGCGAAGAAGCCCTTGATCTCGGCGAGGATGTTGTCGAAGTGCCGGGTCTTGACCCCGGAAGCCGTGGAATAAGTGTTGGCGTG
>JBBDRH010000154.1:0-1409 GCA_040905645.1 Actinomycetota bacterium | reverse complement strand
CGATGCCCTCTGGAAACTCCGGGTTTCGCGCAGATCGATCATATTGGTAGAAGTTTTTTCCATCCCATAGATGGCTTTTGTATAGGGCATCTGGGCTTCCCCACGAACGGTGGGCGCGGGGAGATGACTAATTCGGGCTCGCCTCGAACGCTTCGGGGCTGACGTAGCCTAACGAACTGTGAAGTCGTTGTCGATTGTAAAACACCTCGATGTATTCAAAGATTGATGCCCTCGCTTCCTCGTGTGTGGCGTAGTGCTCGTGGTTCACGCACTCGCCCTTGAGCGTGGCCCAGAAGCTCTCCATGGCGGCGTTGTCCCAGCAGTCGCCTCGGCCGCTCATGCTCACTTCCATTCCATGTGATTGTAGTAGATACATATAATCCTCGCTGGCGTACTGAACGCCGCGGTCGCTGTGGTGCAGCAGGCCCGCACCGGGACACCGGCGGGCGATCGCCATCGATAGCGCGTCGCTCACCAACTCCGTCTCCATGTGGTCGGCCATCGACCAGCCGACGATCTTGCGGCTGTACAGGTCAATCACCCCCGCCAGGTACAGCCACCCCTCATCCGTGGGGATGTAGGTGATGTCCACCGCCCACTTGCAGTCGGGGCCTTCGGCGTCGAACTGCCGGTCCAGGAGGTTGCCCGCCACCGGCTGGGTGTGGCTGGAGTCAGTGGTTCTCGGAACGAACTTCTTCTTGGTTTTGGCCCGGATCTCCTGCTGTTTCATGATCTCGGCCACCGTGTTCTCACAGACGCTCTCGCCTTGGGCGTTGAGCGCCTGGCATACCCGCGGGCTTCCGTAGACCGCTCGGTTCTCCTGGTGTACCTGCCGGATCTTCTCCGCCAACTCCGCCCGGCGCCGGACCCGCTCGCTGGCCGGCCGATCCCGCCAGGCGTAGTAGCCCGAGCGGCTCACCTCCAGCACGTCGCAGGAAACCTCGACGGGGAACTCCCTGAGGTGCTCTTTGATGAAGGCAAACTTCACGACTGCTCCCTGGCAAAGAACTGCGCCGCTTTTTTTAAAATCTCACGCTCCATCAGCAGGCGGGCATTTTCCTTCCGCAGCCGACGCAGCTCCGCCGCCAAGGCGCCCTCGCCGCTCGGCTCAAGGCCGGCCTCGGAAGAAAACTTCTCCACCCAGCCGCGGACGCAGTTGGGATCGACCCCCAGGCTCTTGGCCGCCTCGACCACCGAGTAGCCTTGCTCGTTGACCAGCTTCACCGCCGATACCTTGAACTCCCGCGTGAACTTCCTTCGTGCCATGATGGGTTCCTTTCGACAGGCATTATCCTGTCTTTCCCCGCGCCCACCATTCGTGGGGAAGCCCAATTTGTCCAATCCGTTGCGCTCGTCCGCGTCGTGACTCCAGTCGTTGCCTCCGACGGCCGGAATCACGACACCTCGCT
>JBBDRH010000153.1:0-1419 GCA_040905645.1 Actinomycetota bacterium | reverse complement strand
CATATAGCAGAGCCGCCCGCCCGACGCAAGCAAAATCAGCCCGCCGGGGGCTTAGAACCCCAGCCCCGAGAGCGACCTCTCAGTCAGGTAGAACAGCAGGACGCCCACGAAGACCATGACCGCCATCAGGACCCCCTTCTCGCGGTTTACCTCTGGGATAAGATCGGAGGCAGCCACGTAAATCATCACCCCTGCGGACAGCGCCAGCCGGTATCCGAGCAGCCCCTCGAGGAAGGAGGCACAGAGGACGCCGAAGATGGTCGAGAGGCCGAGGGCAATCGACGACGCCATCGCCGCCCGACGATTCCTGCCCGAGGCCAGCATAATGGAGCCGACCGTGAACCCCTCGGGAATCTTGTGGAGGGCGACGGCGACAAAGATCAAGACCCCAAGCCCCGTCCCGACGTGGAAGCCCGACGCGATCGACACGCCGTCGAAGAAGGTATGGATCAGCAGGCCAATGAGCGCGAAGAAGCTGACCGATGGCGCCAGAACAGCCTCCACGTGAGTTTCCTCACCGAAGTGGAAATGGGACGCGAGCGTGTGCTCAAAAAAATGGATCAGGAGATAGCCGAGCAGGAGCAGGAGCGGGGCATGGTCCGTCAGGCGGATGCTTTCGGGCATCATGCCCAGGAACGCGGCCCCCAGCATGAAGCCGGCCCCCAGCGCGACGAAGTGCTTGAGTAGCGCCTCGTCCCATCGCCGTTTGATCGTCACCAGCAGGCCGCCCACCACGTTCGCGCAGGCGGCGGCGGCGCCGAAGGCCAGGCTGATATAGAAGGAGTCCATTCGCACCCCCGGGAATAGCGGTGAAAGCGTACCTTAGCCAATCGTCCATTTCTTGTCAAAGGATTTGTCGTCCTCCGCAGTGCGAGGGAGATTCGCTTTGCCTGGGGCACGCCTGGGGGTATAATCGTGCCCGGGAGAGACACTGATCACAGAGATCTGAGGAGGCCGAATGCGAGAGCCAAGCGGCGAGCGTTTCGATGCGCTGGTGCGGATCATGGAGCGGCTCCGGGCGGATGGCGGATGCCCCTGGGACAGGGAGCAGACCCGACAGAGCCTGAAACCGTTCCTCATCGAGGAGGCTTACGAGGTTGTTGAGGCGATCGACGAAGAGGATGCCGAGCAGCTCCTGGAGGAGCTTGGCGACCTCCTGTTCCAGGTGGTCTTTCACGCCCAGGTGGCGGCCGAGCGGGGCGAGTTCACCATCGGTCAGGTCCTCGCGGCGACGGCCGATAAGATGGTGCGCCGCCACCCGCATGTCTTCTCGGACGGCACGGCCTCTACGGCCGGTGAGGTCCTGGAACAGTGGGAGAAGCTGAAGCGTGAGGAGCGGGATGCCATGGCCGCCGTCCCCGGCTCGGCCCTGGACGGCGTTCCCAAGGAGCTGCCTGCTCTGCTCCGAGCTCAACGGCT
>JBBDRH010000152.1:0-1419 GCA_040905645.1 Actinomycetota bacterium | reverse complement strand
GTTGCCGGTGACGGCACGACGACTGCAACGGTCCTGGCCCAGGCCATGATCAACGAAGGCTTCCGCAACATTACGGCCGGCGCTGACCCCTTGGCCCTGAAGCGCGGCATCGAGAAGAGCGTCGCCGCCGTCCGAGAGGCCATCAAGGAGATGGCTAAGCCCGTAAGTGGCAAGGACCAGATCGCCCAGGTCGCTTCCCTCTCCGCCCACGACAACGAGATGGGCAACCTCATCGCCGAGGTCATGGAGAAGGTGGGCAAGGATGGCGTCATCACGGTGGAAGAGTCCAAGGGACTTTCCTACGAAATCGAGTACGTTGAGGGCATGCAGATCGACCGCGGCTACAGCTCCCCCTACTTCCTGACTGACTCTCAGCGCATGGAAGCCTCCCTGGATGATCCGTACATTCTCATCACTGACAAGAAGATATCCTCGATCCAGGACATGCTCCCGGCCTTGGAGAAGGTGCTCCAGCTCACCAAGAACGTTGTGATCCTGGCCGAGGACGTGGAGGGCGAGGCACTGGCGACCCTGGTGGTCAACAAGCTGCGTGGCACGCTTAACGCCGTTGCCGTCAAGGCGCCCGGCTTCGGCGACCGGCGCAAAGAAATGCTCCAGGACATTGCCATCCTCACCGGCGGCACGGTTATCAGTGAGGAGGTCGGCCGTAGGCTCGACTCCGTCACGCCCGAAGACTTCGGTCGCGCCCGCCGTGTGGTCGCGACCAAGGACGACACCACCTTCGTCGAGGGTCACGGCGGCGAAAAGGCCATCCAGGACCGCATCGCTCAGATCAAGGCCCGCATCGAGGAGACCACCTCCGACTTCGACCGCGAGAAGCTGCAGGAGCGCCTGGCCAAGCTGTCCGGTGGCGTGGCGATCATCAAAGTTGGCGCAGCCACCGAGGTGGAGCTGAAGGAGAAGAAGGCCCGAGTGGAAGACGCTTTGTCCGCCACCCGGGCGGCGGTGGAAGAGGGCATCGTGCCGGGTGGTGGCGTGGCCCTTGTCCGAGCCGCCGCTGCCATCGACAAGCTGAACCTCACCGGCGACGAAGCCACCGGAGCACGGATCGTGAGGAAGGCGGTGGAGGAACCCATCCGGCTTATCGCAACCAACGCTGGCCAGTACGGCGACGTCATCGTCGACACGGCCATGAAGTCCGAGGGAGACTGGGGTTACGACGCCGATGCTGATGTCTGGGGCCACATGCTCCAGCGCGGCATTGTTGACCCGGCCAAGGTCAGCCGCGCCGCCTTGGAGAACGCCGCCAGCGTCGCGGCCATGGTGCTCACCACCGAGTCCGTGGTCACTGACATTCCGGAGAGGAACCCGTCGATGCCAATGGGCGGCGGGCACGACATGCACGACTTTTAGACTGGAGAGACGACGCTCCAGCGTCAAAGGCCCCCCCGCCAGCCG
>JBBDRH010000151.1:5716-8521 GCA_040905645.1 Actinomycetota bacterium | reverse complement strand
CGGCCGATGGCGGCGGCGGGACTGCCTCCAGCATCGTCAGGCCGTCGGCGCCGGTGAGGAAGTAGTCGATCCCCCCTCGGGGCGGCAGCCCGGCTCTCACGGGGTCGGCCCAGCGTTTGCCCAGCCACAACACCCGGAAGTCGCCCACCTCATCCGCCGTGGTCTGCAGGAAGGAGCCTATCGAAGCGCTGAACCCATCCGTGCCTCCGGCAAAGGTGGTCGTCGGCCTCTCCCAGCCGACCAGCTGCGGCACCCACCCGATCAGGACGCCGGCCGCCGCTACGACGCTCACGAGAGGTATCGCCACCTTGTGACGCCAGCCGAAGGTGTGCTTGGGAAGCTCCTCCTGGATCCCGGCAACCAGGTGCCCGCCCATGATCGCCACCAGCGCCAGCGAGAAGGTCATCCACATGACCGGAGACGCGACCGGCGGCGGGATGAGCCCCTTGCCCGCCAGAGCTCCGATGAAAGCAAAGCAGATCATGGTGGTCGCCAGCAGACGGGACTCCGCACGGCGGGCCGGGCTGGCCAGCACCAGGGCTCCGAGAGTAATCGCGATCACCACCAGGGCGGCCGGCCCGCTGCCGAGGTTCAGCAGGAGCATGTCTTGAAACGAGTGCTCCGACCAGAGCGGAAAATACGACCCGGTTCGCCCGGAGAAGAGGGGGCCCAGGATGGCGCCCGAAGGGCGAAGCCCCTCGAACGACCACGGGATCAGCAACAACACAGCCACCGGAATAGCAGCCAGCGCAAATTGGGCTCGGTCCCACGGGCGGCCGGTGCGTCCGAGAGAGATGGCGAAATATAGACAGAAAACACCCAGCAACACCACGATCGCCACCAGGTTGGAGGGCCCGAGAGCCACGACGGGCACCGCTATCAGCGCCAACCTCGCAGAGGCGGAAGCGAGAGCATCGAGCCGCTCGGGCACCGGCTGCCTCAAATCCTTGGACCGCTCCCTGGTCGCCGCACCCGAGCTCAACACCCTCAGCGCGAGGTGCAGCATGTAGGGGAGTCCCGCGAACGCAGCCATCGCGCCCAGATCGGCGCCCGAAACCATCGCATGGACGACCGGCCCCAGGGTGTAAAGCCCCACCCCCACGATCCATGCGGGACGGCAGGTCGTCGAGAACCTGATCAGCCTGTACATCCCGAAGATGCCCAGACCTATCAGAATCGCCAGGAGCAGCTTCTGGGCCAGCCCCTGTGAGCCGAAGCTCAAAAGGCTTATTGCCCACAGCAGTGGGAAAGCGGTGGGAGCCGCCGACTCCGTGCCCAGTCCCGTGTCCCTCCAACCGGAGAGGTAGTCGGTCAGAAACCTCCCGGGGCTTGCCGGGAAAGGCCACAAGCCGCCCGAGGCCAGCGGCTCGCCGAAGAGTATCTGGCGCATCGCAATCATTAGCAGCAGCACGATGACCCCGAGGGCGATCGTCGTCGGCTGGCGAAGCCATCCGCTGAAAGTCTCCCGAAGACTGGGCAGCGAAAGCTGGGAGAGGGTCTTGGTCCCCAGAGCGAATGTGCCTCGGTCCCAGTGCCGGAGCCTGCGTTCAAGCTGGACGCGCAGCCGGTGAGAGTCTTTGATCATGAAACGCCTGACTCCACGGTCGGGGACCGTTCGCCGTTTCTGGACCGCCCGCCGCCGCAGCATGATGTTGGGGAAGGCCTTCAGAAAGTGGCCCAATGCACGGGGATAGTAGGGAACCTCATGAAAACGGCGGAAGAGCACGAGAACGACCATCTTCACAAAACCCAGGAGCACGCAGCCCATGAGCGAAATAAGCATCCATGGGAGGCTGGCGTTCTTGGCGATGGTCCTCAGCTGATTTCGCCGCGCCAGGAGCGCCTTGGGGGGCATCGCCGGCACCTCGCGAAGATCGTTGGTGAGGGCCTCGGCGTGCCTGAACCTTGCCGCGGGGGCCACCATGACCTTGAATCCCGCCAGCCGGGCACGAATGCACAGATCCAGGTCCTCGCCCAGAGCAAAGTAGGCTCCATCCCAGAGGCCGCAGCGCTCGGCCAGCTCGCGTGACACCAGGAAGCACGCGTTGGTGACGTAGAGGGTCTCCTTGAGCCTCTCGTACTGGCCCTGATCGATCTCGCCCTCCTCCAACCCCGAGTAGGGTGAGCAGAACTGGTCGGCAGACATGCCCACCTCAACCAGAGCCTCGGGATGGTTCCAGTCGAGGCCCTTGCCGCCGATGACCCCCGCCCCGGTTTCGATGGCCGATGCGATCAGCATGCTGCACGCCTCAGGCTCGAGCGCGACATCGTCGTGCATGAAGAGGAAAAAATCCGCGACAGCGGTCTTGCTCGACGACTCGAGCCCGGCGTTGCATGCCGCCCCAAAGCCCAGGTTGCGCTCAGACCAGACCAACTCGGCCCTGGGGGAGTGGCGGGCAATGGTGAGCGCAGCCGGAACCTCCGACCCGTTGTCGACCACCACCAGATCGATCAAGGGATAGAGCTGGTCGTTAAGGGCGTCGAGGCAGTCGGCAAGCCAGGCGCCGCCGTTGTGGGTTACCAGGACCACCAGCAAGCGCGGCGAAACGTCGTACCTAATGTCATGCAAAGCAGGCGACCTGGTCAAGGGGCTATGGAGGGGCGAAGTCTTTCAGCCCTGCGCATTATAAATCCGAAGATTCTGAGGCTCGCGGAGAAGGAACCAACGTGCGGGCGTCAGAACGGAGTGCCCCTTCAGGGGCACTAGGGCCTTCGCCTCGGGGCTCTGGTAGTCGGGGGCTTGGAGGGCTTGGCGGCCCGGGGGGGCTTGGGGGGCCGCCCCGGCCCCCCCGCCCGCCGCCGGCG
>JBBDRH010000151.1:0-5706 GCA_040905645.1 Actinomycetota bacterium | reverse complement strand
GGGGGGGGGGGGGGGGCGCGGGCGATTGAGGCTTACGGCGCGTCCTGCGGGGCTTCGACTCCTCGTCCGGAACGATCGGCCCAAACATGTTGGAAGCCATCTCGTTGGAGTCCTTCTTGCCGCGCGGGGTGTCGTAAGCAGGAACTCGAACCAGGTAGTCACGGGCGGGATCCGCCTTTGCCAGGGGATTTGCAATCGGTTGAGCCGCGACGGGCGAGGTCTCGAACGCATCCCCCCCGTCCCGGAACTCGTCCTCCGGTTCGCCCGGCTGCGGGCCGAAACGGGGAGGTTCCGTGGGTTCAGCCGGCGAGACGATGCTGGTGCCCGAGCCCAGCTGACCGGGCACGGGAGAACGGTAGACCGGGGCCTGGCGATACGGGGGTGGAGGCTGCTGCGGCTTGCCCGGCGCGGCATGAGGCCGCCGCCCTATACCCGGATCTTCATGTATGGCCTTCGCCACCTTCCTCGAGTTGCGTTTGCCCAGAGACTCGCCGAGCTGACGGAACAGGTCGATGAGCACCTGGTCCCGCTGGCGCTGAAGGACGTCGTCACGCTCCCCGAGGTACTTGACGACCTGCTCGGTGGTCGTCCGGTACTCCTCCCTGGCGGCCTCGATGGCCTCCCGGGTCTGGGCAAGGCTCCGGTCCGAGAGCTTGCCGATGGTTCCGACCACCTCGACCGCGTCCTCCCGGGTGTTACGGAGCAAAGTATCGGACTCATCGCCCATGCGCTCCCCCATCGCCACCGCCGCAGTCTCAATGTCCATGCGCACCTTGGCCGGAACCTGGGCAATGCTCTTCGCAAGTTTGATCAGCGCCTCCTCGACAGCCTCGATTCTTGCCTCGAACTTCTCCTCGATGGCCTGCAGGAGCTCCTCATCGCGTCTGCCGATCTGCTCCCTGAGCCCGGCAATCTGCTCCTCGGCTTTGACCAGCGCAGCCTTGGCGCCGTAGAGGGTGTCGACCAGCTGCCGTTTTTCCCGGGCCTGGTCCGCCAGCGCTGAAGACAGGAGCGCGTCCACACGGTCCGAGAAGTCCGGCGCCTGTGAAGTTGGCGCCTGTGAAGTTGGGAGGCTGCTGCTCTCTTCGGTCATTCCCATCAATGGTAGACGCTATTGACCCACGAACAGGGATTCCGCCGCTGAGGATTCGTCGGTCTCCAGGATGCCGTACAGCGTGTTGCGGCGAGCCCACGGCCGGCCGATCTCCCCGGCCAGCCTCTTCATCTCCGAGGGCGCCAGCTCCTGGCCATGTGAGGCTCCTGCGGCCCGGGAGATGGTCTCGTTCATCAGGGTGCCGCCGAGGTCGTTGCAGCCTGCCTGAAGGGCCATCTGAGCTCCCTTCGGCCCCATCTTCACCCAGGAGACCTGGATGTTGGTGATCCAGGGGTGGAGCGCCAGCCGGGCTACCGAGTGCATCTTCATCGCTTCCTCGAACGTCGGGCCCCGACGGGCCCTGCCCTTCAGGTAGATCGGCGCAGCCATATGGACGAAGGGCAACGGAACGAACTCGGTGAATCCGCCGGTATCTTTTTGGATGTCCCGCAGGACCCGCAAGTGGCGAGCCCAGGATGCGTAATCGTCGGCGTGGCCGAACATGATCGTCGTGGTCATTCGCAGCCCCAGGCCGTGGGCGGTCCGCGCCACCAGAGACCACTGATCCGTGTTGACCTTGTCGGGACAGATGACCGCTCGGATCCGATCGTCCAGGATCTCGGCCGCGGTGCCCGGCAGCGTGGAGAGGCCGTTGTCTTTCAGCTCCCACAGAAGGTCTTTGACCGAGACGCCCTTGGTCGCCGCCCCTTGCCACACCTCCAGGGGGCTGAATGCGTGGATGTGGATGCTGGGCACCGCTTCCTTGATCGCCCTAAGCACGCTCACGTAATAGTCTCCGGTGAAGGAGGGGTGGATTCCCCCCTGCAGGCAGACCTCCGTGGCGCCGGCGAGATATGCCTCGACCGTACGGCGGGCGATCTCGTCCAGATCAAGCAGATACGGATCGCCCCGGAGGTTGAGCGACTTGGGGCCCTTGCTGAAGGCGCAGAAACCGCATTTGAAGTAGCACATGTTGGTGTAGTTGATGTTTCGGTTGATGACGAAGGTAACCGTGTCCCCGCTCACCTCCCGGCGAAGCTGGTCGGCGGCCTCGAACAAAGCTGTCTGCTCCGGTCCCCGGGACGAGAACAGCACCGCGATCTCCTCCTCACCAAGCTCTTTGTGCTCGCAGGCTCCGTCCAGGGCCCGCACGAACTCATCCCTGAGGCGAACCTGCCTGCTGCCCGACCAGTACGCGGTGCGCTCTGCCACGCTGGCCGGCTCGGTCACGTCGCCTGCGAACCATGGGTCTTCGCGGGCCAGACCGGCGGTGTCGGCCAGCTTAAGCACCGCCTTCCGCACCTTGCGGTCCACCCACTCGGGATCGAAGGCGTAGCGCGGATAGACGGCCAGCCTGGGCAGCAGCATGAAGCCGGCGGTCTCCGTGATCCGCCTGAGCCGCTCGATCGCCGGCCACGGAGCCTCCGGGTTGACGTGGTCCATGGTGACCGGTGACACGCCGCCCCAGTCGTTGATCCCGGCTTCCAGGTACCCGGCCAGTGAGGTGTCGAGGCCGTCGCCGCCGTCTCCGTCCCGGGTTGCGGCCAGGTTCGGCGGGGCCTGGATGCTGACGTCGGAGGGCAGGATCAGCCTCGCCATGGCGATGGTGGCAAGAACCTCCTCGAGCTCCGGCTCGGGGTGGCCGTGCATCGGCGTGTCCGCCTTCGCCCGGAAGTTCTGGACTATCACCTCCTGGATGTGCCCGAACTGCTCGTGGGATCTTCGTATCGCAAGAAGGGTTTCCGCCCGGTCGGTCCAGGTCTCGCCGATCCCGATGAGCAAACCGGTGGTGAAGGGAACCTTTTGCCTGCCCGCCTCGTCGATGGTCTCCAGCCTTACGACGGGATCCTTGTCCGGCGACCCGTGATGCGCGAAGCCCCTCTCCATCAGATGCCGGGACGTCGTTTCGAGCATGATCCCCATCGACGGACCGGTCTTCCTCAGGGCTGTAACGTCCTCGGCAGTCAGGATCCCCGGGTTCAGGTGCGGCAGGAGCCCGGTGTGCTCCAGAACCGCGCCGGCGGCCGCCGCGAGGTATTCGAGAGTGGTCTCGTAACCCATAGCCTGCAACTCTTCCCGGGCGACCCGGTACCTCAGCTCCGGCTTGTCGCCCAACGTGAAGAGGGCCTCCCTGCAGCCGGCCGCCGCCGCAGTCCCGGCCAGCTCCAATACCTCGTCCAGAGTCATGAATGCCCGCCGTCCGGCAATCGGGGGCCGGGCGAACGTACAGTAGTGGCACACATCCCGGCACAGCATCGTCAGGGGGATGAAGACCTTCGGAGAGTAAGTGACTATGGTTGCCCAGGCGTCATCTCTTACCCGGGCGGCTTGCTTCAGGACCGCCTCACGGTCGGCAGCGCTCCCGTGCTCCATCAGGGCGGCGAGCTCGACGGCATCGTCAACGTATGTAGGCGCCATGGACCCGATGATACTGCTTGGACCTCTGGTGACAGGCTTGGGGGAACCGACCCTCTTCCGCCCGTGCTTCTGACCGCGCTGGCGGGAGGCGTCGGAGCCGCCAAGTTCCTTCGGGGGCTCCCCGCGGCTTCGAACCCCGATAAGCTCACCGTGATAGGCAACACCGGCGACGACTCGGTGATGTACGGCCTTCACATCAGCCCCGATCTGGACATAGTCACCTACACGCTGGCTGGCATCGTCGACGCCGCGAGCGGCTGGGGAATAGCATCGGACACCACCCACGCACTCGATCAGCTCAACGGCTACGGACTGGACACCTGGTTCACGCTCAGGGACCGGGATATAGGCACGCACATGGCACGCACGCAGTGGCTTTCCGAGGGGGTTCCGCTCTCGGAGGTGACCGACCGGCTGCGGCGGGCGCTGGGAGTAGAGTGCAGGATCATCCCCGCAACCGACGATGCGCTCAGCACCAGGGTCGTCACCGCTCAAGGTGTGATCAGGGAGTTCCAGGAGTACTTCGTCAAGCTCCGCCACTCCGACCAGGTGGCCGAGGTTCGCTTCGATGGGGCTGCGGGAGCGAGGCCCGCGCCGGGTGTGATCGAGGCGATCGAGCAGGCTGAGAAGATCATCGTGTGCCCTTCGAACCCGGTGCTCAGCATCGGGCCGATCCTTTCCGTGCCGGGAATCCGGGAGGCTCTCATCGAACGGCGATCCGATGTCGTCGCCATATCGCCCATCGTGGCCGGCACCGCCCTCAAGGGGCCGGCGGCGTCGCTGATGCCGGTTGCCGGTGCGGAGGCGAGCGCGGCGGGAGTCGCAGCGCTGTACCGGGACTTCTGCGGGACGCTGGTGATCGACTCGGCGGACCGAGAGCTCGCCGGCCGGGTGGAGCAGATGGGCGTGAGGGCGATGGTCACCGAAACGGTGATGCGCACGCCTGCCGACGCCGAGAGGCTGGCTGCGGAGGTGCTTTGTTCGTGAGGCCGGGTGTGACGATCTTCCCCCTCCCTATCGAGGGAGAGCTCCACAAAGGCGACAACGTCGCCGAAAAAATCTTCGACGCCTGCACGGCTCGGGAGTTGGAGCTCCTGGATGGCGACGTGGTCGTGGTCACCCACAAGATCGTCTCCAAGGCTGAGGGCCGCACCGCCCAAATGGATCAAGGCGACTACGCGAGGAGGGAGGCGCTCATCGCCGGGGAGGGAGCGACGATCCTGCGGAGGCGTAACGACATGGTCATCACCCGGACCAGGCACGGCTTCGTCTGCGCCAGCGCAGGGATAGATGCCTCGAACGTCAAGCCGGGAACTGTGACGCTGCTGCCGCTGGATCCCGACCGATCCGCCCGCAGCATCCGGAGCCGGCTGAAAAGACTTTCGGGAGTCGACGTGTCTGTGATCATCTCCGACACCTTCGGCAGGGCTTGGAGGGTCGGCCAGACCAACGTCGCCATCGGAGTTGCCGGCATGCTCGCCACGATCAACTACAAGGACACCGCCGACAGCTTCGGCATGGTGCTCAAGGTCACCAACATCGCGGTGGCCGATGAGATCGCCGGAGCCGCGGAGCTGGTCATGGGGAAGTCGGAAGGGATCCCGGTGGCGATCGTGAGAGGAGCAATGGTCGCCAAGGGCAAGGGAAAGGCCAGGGACCTCGTCCGGCCGGCACAGGACGACCTGTTTCTCTAACGAAAGCGGAAGATGGTCGTTTCAGGGGTGACTTGGCCTTTGGAACCCCTGGGGCGACCATCTTCCGCCACACCCTTGGACTCGCCTGGCCTGCCGGCCGGCCGTAGCTTTATGATGTACCCATGAGTGTGACGGAGACCGGCACCCGCTGGACCATGTCCTCCGACAGCATCCCGGAGGCGTGGTTCAACGTTCTGCCCCACCTTCCCTCCCCGCTTCAGCCACCCCTTCATCCCGCGACCCGCGAGCCGGTGGGCCCTGAGGACCTGGCGCCGCTGTTCCCCATGGCGCTGATAGGGCAGGAGGTGTCCCAGGAGCCGTGGGTGGACATCCCCGGCGAGGTCCTCGACATCCTGCGGCTGTGGCGGCCCACCCCGCTGATGCGTGCACGGCGGCTGGAAGCCGACCTCGATACTCCGGCAAGGATCTACTACAAGGACGAGTCGGTCTCGCCGGCGGGCGCGCACAAGACCAACACGGCAATCCCCAAGGCCTTCAACA
>JBBDRH010000150.1:0-8544 GCA_040905645.1 Actinomycetota bacterium | reverse complement strand
CGTACCACCCTCCGGTGCAGTCGAGGGTCGCAGTAAGGCTCCGACGGTGCTCAAGGAGTTCGTCAAGGGTCCAGCGCCTTTCTCCGGCGATGGTTCTCACCGCCAGACTCCAGGTGCCGGAATCGATCGACGGGACCGAGTCGTTGAGCCACTGGGTAACCGGCATCCTCGCCGGCTCGTGGGAGCCGATTTCATGGGAGCCGGTGAAGCGCCGGTTCTGCCCGATAAGCGAAAACACCTTCGAGACCGACTCGATCCCGCCGTAGAGCAGCGCCCCGCCGCCGGCCACCCCCATCCCACGCAGGAGGTTCCTCCGTGACAGGTCGGTGCGCCGCACGCCCGCCGTTCTGCGAACAAGGTGACCGATGGCAAACGGGACCGCTCCCACGGCTGTGCCCACATGAATCTGCATGACTGTGAGGCCCGCGACCCGGCCGGTGAGGCCCAGCGAGTGGGCGATGCCCGCCAGCAGGCTGACGACGACGAGCACCGTCAGGACAAGCGACGAGTTTGTCCCCCTGCGTTTCTTAGAGAGGCCCCGGCGGGCAATCGTGGACTTCCACGGCGTGAGTACCAGAACGCCGAGGCCGAGCACTCCGTGAGCGATCACCACGCCCACTCCCCACCCGGTTCCGGCTGCAAACGCGAGCCATCCGGTCGCAAACGCGAGTGCAAGGGCGAAAAGCAGGCCCAGGTTGGTTCGGCGTCCCGCCACTAGCTCAATGATCCCCCAGCTCCGGGCGGCCGCGAACACCGGGCTGCCCGAGTAAACCGCTCACGCCGGCTTAGCGTAATCCTTCAGAGGCCGATTTTCGATGCCGCGCATTGGTGCCCGGAAGGCTGATAGCTGGCATTCGCCCAGCAGCAGCGGACCAGCTCTCAATCAAGTTGCCCGGTTGCCTTCGTTGATAATGTGAGGAACCCGGGAGGTGTGATGGTCCTGCGACAGTTGATAGTGACAGTCCGCGGTGACCTGGCAGGCTCGAAGCGTCTGGCGCTTTCTGAGCTTGCCCGAATAGCCGAAGGAATCCAGGGAGGCCTTGAACGGGTCGCTCTCGTGCTTCGGGGACGGGGCTCCGCCTCGAGCGGACGGCGTCCCCAGGATGTCGTCGATGCAACGCGGCTGGACCTAGTGGATTTTGAGCGCGGCTCGTCCAAGTTGGTGCTCGAGCGCCATGGGCCAGTGCCACTCTTTGAGATGGAGCTCGATGACGCCATCGAAGCGCTCCTTCAGGGAATTGCCGGGATCACGAAGGCCCCGACGGAACTTCCCGAAGGCTGGGACTTCGGCGTTATCGCGGGTCTTTCCGAGCTGACCGGGAGCATCGGGGGCGGAGTGGACTCAGTGGAGATTGGGTTTGAGGGCCTTCCTCCCGTCGTGCTCGACGCGACGGTGAAGAAAGCACTCAAGGCAGCTCGTCGTTCATCGACTGAGTGGCGCCGCGTCACGGGGCGCCTCCACATGGGGGACTTCCCCCTCGTCACCTTGCGCTGCCGTATCGACCTTCCCGAATGGTCGGTACTGTGCGAGTTCGAATCGGAGTTGCGCCCCAGGATCCTGAGCTCCATGGATCGCGTCGTGGTTGCAGAGGGACCGGCTGAGCTCCAGCCCGACGGGCGGAGAATCCGACTTCTGCGGATCGAGATGATCGAGGCTTTGGCAGAGCAGACGCCTCGGTCTGTTGAAGAGCTGGTCGAGGAACAAGGCGTACGACCCATCTCAAAGGATGATGCCTTGGTCGGCGAGCCCGTCGACGACTTCGATGAGTACATCGCGGCCATCAGGTCGCTGCGGGCGGAATAAATGTGGACGTCGTCGTCCTTGTCGACACCGATGTCTTCTCATACCTGTGGCAGAATCGACCCGAAGCGGCGGTACGTCCTGCTTTGCCACCAACGATGCGTCGCGGAGTCCGACCGAGGCCGCCATCCCATCCGCCGAACAAACTGACTGAAATCGCGACGTGGCCGTCCAGCTGCGATTCCTGGCTCAGCAGGTGCCCCCTTACCTGATCGACCTGCCCTGGCCGGCCCCCCTGGAGGAGTGGGATCACCCGCTTCTGGTGACCAGGGCTCGAGGGCCCAGCCGCCACACGGTCAGGTTCGTAAGCGATGGCGAGAAGGCCTACGCCCTCAAGGAGATGACCGCCCCCGAGGCCGAACGGGAGTACCGAATGCTCCGGGAGATGCGATCGGAGCGGCTGCCGGCGGTTGAGGCGGCCGGGCTGGTCACGGGGCGGGAGACGCCGGACGGCGAGCCGCTGCCCGCGGTGCTGGTAACCCGATTCCTCGACTACTCCCTGCCGTTTCGCTACCTATTCGGGACCGAGGGGGGTCGGGGCCTGGTGGCCAAGCTCATCGATGCCGCGGTCGTGCTCCTGGTGAGGGCCCACGTCGACGGTTTTTACTGGGGGGATTGTTCACTATCGAATTTGCTTTTCCGCCGGGACGCCGGAGCGCTGATGGCCTACCTGGTGGACGCCGAGACGTCCGAGCACCGCGCCCGACCTCTCTCGGACGGAATGCGGGAGTCCGATCTCGATCTGGCAAAAGAGAACATCGCCGGCGGCCTCCTGGACCTGGAAGCCGAGGGGGCCCTGTCGACCGACATCGACATCGTTGAGTTGGTCACCCTGCTCTCCGACCGCTACACCCTTCTGTGGAACGAGCTCACCGGCACGCTCGACATCGACGCCCGGGAGAAGCACCTGATCGACCAGCGGATTCGCAGGATCAACGAGCTGGGCTTCGACGTCGAAGAGCTGGTGGTGGAGCACGCCCCGGCAGGGGACCGCATTCGGGTGGTGCCGGCGTTGGTGGAGGAGGGCCATCATGTCCGGGAGCTCATGCGGATGACCGGCCTCGAGGTTCAGGAGAACCAGGCTCGGAGGCTTCTGAACGACATCGCTTCCTACGGAGCTTTTCTCGCTCGATTTGAAGGCGCCCATCCTCCCCAGGCGGTGGCGGCGGCGCGATGGCTGGGCGAGGTCTACGAGCCGATCGTCGCCAGAATTCCCCAGGATATGCGGGGCAGACTCGAGCCGCCCGAGCTGTTCCACGAGCTGTTGGAGCACCGCTACTACCTGTCGGAGGCGGCCGGCTATGAGGTCGACAACGACACCGGCCTCAAGTCCTACCTGGACTCGGTGCTGAGGTTCCGCCCCCGCGAGCAAGTCGTGCTTCCGGACGAGGGTTAGGCTCCCAGTTCGAGGTGCATCCTGAGCGCCGGGCCGAAGCGGGTCTCGACCTCCCGGTCAAAGACAAAGCCCGCCTTCTCATAGAAGCCGAGGGCATGTTCGTTGGCGGTCACCTCGATGCGGAGGGCCCCTTGTTTACGTGCGATCTCAACGACGTCAAGCATTAGTGCCCGGCCGATTCCCTTTCCCCAATAGTCGGGATCGACGAACAGATCATCGAGCTCGATGGCCTTCCCAGCGATGAGGCCGGTAACGAAGCCGACGATGCGGCCGTCTGCGAGGGCAGCGACCCGCCGGTGCGACTCCTTTGACGAAATATCGGAGAGCTCCAGCGCATCGGGGTTAGCCAGCAGGTTCGCTCGATCGTCTTCGTTGGAGAGCGACGACCTGCGAAATACATCGCGCAGGGCCTCCAGGTCGGTGGGTACGGTATCGCGAATTAGAAGCTTCACTGCTCCAGTCTGGCCGCTCGGCGCCCGTATGAGCGTGGGCTTGCGCTGGCGCTCGCAAATCGACATGATGTGCCAGCCAGTTGTTTCGGAATCCTTCGTCCTCGTTCCTTGGGGGGACATGACGAGCGAAGCGAAGCGGAGTCCATTGGGTAGGACGGGCGGCCGGAGATTCAGGCCCCTCCTTAAGCTTCGGGCTCGAAAGCTGCTGGCACTCTCCCTGGCGCTACTCGCCTCTCCTTTAGCCGCCTGCGGGCAGCAGGAGTCGGGCCCTCCCACCCTTAACTGGTACATCAACCCCGACAACGGGGGACAGGTGGCGCTGGCCGAGAAGTGCTCGACCGCGTCGAACGGCGCCTTCGACATCAACGTCTCGGTGCTTCCCAACGACGCCACCGCGCAGCGGGAGCAGCTCGTGCGCAGGCTGGCTGCGCAGGACGCGTCGATAGACCTTATGAGCCTCGACCCTCCGTTCATCCCGGAATTTGCCCAGGCCGGGTTCCTGCGTCCTTTCAGCGAGGCAGAGGCCGCCGAGTTCACGGCAGGCGTGCTCGAGGGACCCATCGAGTCGGCGATGTGGGACGGCGAGCTGGTGGCCGCGCCCTTCTGGGCCAACACTCAGCTTCTGTGGTACCGCAAGTCGGTGGGGGAGAGTTCGGGAGTCGACCCGGCCGCGCAGCCGGCGACCTGGGCCCAGATCATCGATGCTGCCGATGGGGCGGGAGCCACTGTCGGGGTCCAGGGCAACCGCTACGAGGGTTACATGGTGCTCGTGAGTGCTCTGGTCTCGTCCGCAGGGGGACAGATCCTGCGCAACCCGGAGGCCGGCAAGGACGTGGAGCCGGCGATCAACTCGGAGGCGGGGCGGAAGGCGGCCGAGGTGATTCAGAAGCTGGCGGGATCGAACGCCCGAGACCCCGGGCTGTCCACCTCCGACGAGGAGGCGGCAAGGGCATCGTTCCAGGGAGAGCGGGGCGGGTACATGGTCAACTGGCCCTACGTCTACGGGGCGGCACAGGAGGCTGTGGCGGACGGTTCCCTCGATCAGGCGGTCCTGGACGACATCGGCTGGGCCCGCTACCCGCAGGTCGAGGCAGGCACGGAAAGCAGGCCGCCGTTGGGCGGCATCAGCCTGGGTATCGGTGCATACAGCGAGCATCACGATTTGGCTCTCCAGGCCGCGCGATGTATCACCTCGCTGGAGAGCCAGATCGAGTACATGGTAGGGGCCAAGAACCCGGGGGCCCGGGCCGCGGTCTACGACGACCCCGAGGTGCGCAAGATCTTCCCCATGGCGGATCTGATCAGGCAGTCGATCGATGCCGCCGCCCCCCGTCCCAAGACCCCTTACTACACTGACGTCAGCACCGCGGTGGTGAGGAGCTTCCACCCGCCCTCCTCGGTCGACCCCGCGACAACGCCCCGCCGGGCGGCAGGTCTCATAGTTGACGTCCTGAACGACAAGGTGCTGCTGTGACCGAGACGGGCGCCCCGGCTGTAAAGCTGCCCTCCAAGCCGGCCCCGCCCAAGGCGGAGATCACTGCCCGGGCCCAGGCCGAGCGCCTTCTCGGCTGGAGGCTGACCGGCCCTGCCGTGCTTGTGATGCTGCTGGTCACCGCCTACCCGATGATGAACGCCCTTTACCTCTCCCTGTTCAGCTACCGGCTGACCGACCCGGCGGGCAGGGAATTCGTGGGCCTGAGGAACTACGCGGTGGTGCTGGGAGACAGCCTGTGGTGGCAGGACGTGTTCACTACAGTGACCATCACCGTCATCACGGTGGCGGTCGAGCTGGTGCTCGGTTTCGCCTTTGCGATGGTCATGCACCGCATCATCTTCGGCCGGCGAGGGGTTCGGACCTCGATCCTGATTCCCTACGGCATCATCACCGTGGTGTCGGCGTTTGCCTGGCGGTACGCCTTTGCCCTGGACTCCGGGTTTGTCAACGAGTGGTTCAACCTTGCCGACAAGAACTGGTTCGGGGAGCGCTGGAGCTCTCTGTTCGTGATCTGCCTCTCCGAGATCTGGAAGACCACCCCGTTCATCTCGCTTCTGCTGCTGGCAGGGCTGGCGCAGGTTCCCGAGGTCCTGCAGGAGGCCGCCAAGGTCGACGGCGCCACCTGGTGGCAGCGGCTGTGGAAGGTCACCGTGCCCAACATGAAGGCGGCCATCCTCGTGGCGGTGCTGTTCCGCACCCTTGACGCCTACCGGCTCTTCGACAACGTGTTCATCATGACCGCGGGCGCTCAAAACACCGAAACCGTCTCCTTTCTGGCCTACCGGCAGATGATCAGCAGGACCGCGCTGGGGCTGGGCTCGGCGGTGTCCGTCCTGCTCTTCTTGTCGGTGCTGGTGATCGCCGCGATCTTCATCAAGGGCTTCAAAGTGGACCTCAGCCAGGTGAGGGGCGGATGAAAAAGCGCGGCGAGGGTCTGACGGTTCTGGGGGCTGCATTGATCGTGCTGTGGGCGACTGCACCGGTGGTGTGGATCGTCTCACTGTCCTTCAAAGCGGGCGACGACATCAACAACAACCGCCTCTGGCCTACCAACTGGAGCACGGAGAACTACGAAACCGTTTTCAACACTCCGCTGTTCACCAGCGCCCTGCGCAACTCGATCGGGATCTCATTGATCGCCACGGTGCTTTCGGTGGCCATTGCTACGGTGGCCGCCTACGCCATCGCCCGGCTCGACTTCCCCGGCAAGAGGATAGTTCTGTCGATCGCACTGGCCATCGCGATGTTTCCGGCAGTTTCGCTGGTCGGTCCGCTGTTCGATATCTGGCGCACGGTCGGGCTTTACGACACCTGGCCCGGGTTGGTGATCCCGTACATGTCGTTCACCCTGCCCCTTTCGCTGTGGACCCTGTCGGCTTTCTTCAGGGAGATCCCCTGGGAGATGGAGGAGGCCGCCCAGATGGACGGGGCAACTCCGGGGCAGGCCTTCCGCAAGGTCATAGTGCCCCTTGCCGCCCCGGGCGTGTTCACCGCCGCGATCCTGGCGTTCTTCTTCGCCTGGAACGACTTTGTGTTCGGCATCTCGCTCACTTCCACCAACGCGGCCCGCCCGGTGCCCGCCGCCCTGGCGTTCTTCACCGGAGCGTCGCAGTTCCAGCAGCCGGCGGGGGCCATCTCCGCCGCCTCGGTGGTGGTGACCATTCCGGTCATCATCCTCGTGCTGCTGTTCCAGAAACGGATCGTTGCCGGGCTAACCGCCGGCGCAGTGAAAGGCTAGAAGTGCTCCTTCAGCCAACCTTCGAGGCGTTTGGGGGCGTGAGGCGTCCCCAGGCTTCGTTCTCGGCCCCAGCGTATGGGGTCAAGGCATGCGCTGGGGCACTGCGGCCTCGCCTGAAAACACCTCACGCGCCCCAAACCTCGCAAATGCTAGCTGAAGGAGCACTTAGATGGCATCGATAACCATGAAAAACATGATCAAGCAGTACGCAGATGGGTTCCAGGCGGTCAACGACGTCAGCCTCGACGTCGCCAATGGCGAGCTGATGATTCTCGTCGGGCCCTCGGGCTGTGGAAAGTCCACGCTGCTGCGAATGATCGCCGGGTTGGAGGACATCACCTCCGGGGACCTGCTGATCGAAGGCGAGAGGGCCAACGAGAAGGCGCCCCGGGAACGCAACCTGTCGATGGTGTTTCAGAACTACGCGCTCTATCCCCACCTGAGCGTATTCGAGAACATCGCCTTCCCGCTCCGGCTCAGCAACAAGTTCGAGGAGAGCGAGATCAAACAGAAGGTCGAGGACGCGGCGAAGACCCTGGAGCTGACCGAACACCTGGAGCGCAAGCCTAGCCAGCTCTCCGGCGGCCAGCGCCAGCGGGTGGCGATGGGCCGGGCGATTGTCAGGGATGCCCGGGCCTTCCTGTTCGACGAACCGCTCTCCAACCTCGATGCGAAGCTGCGGGGCCAGATGCGCACCGAGATCTCCCGTCTGCAGAGGCGAATGGGCATCACCACCGTGTACGTGACCCACGATCAGACCGAGGCGATGACGCTGGGCGACCGGGTGGCGGTGCTGCGCAAGGGCGTCCTGCAGCAGGTGGACACGCCGCGGGAGCTCTACCAGCGCCCGGTCAACCTATTCGTCGCCGGGTTCATAGGCTCCCCACCGATGAACTTTGCTCCGGCGACGGTTGAGGGCCGTAAAGTGAGCCTGCCTTTTGCCTCATTCGACCTGCCCGAGGCCGTCGCAGACCGGCTCGAGGACAACCAGCTCTTGATCGCGGGCATTCGTCCCGAACACTTCGAGGACGCCTCGATGTTGGACGACGCAAAGCTGGACAATGGCGTGACCTTCAGCGCGCACGTGGACGTGACCGAGTGGCTTGGCAGCGAGCTGTTCGCTTACGTTCCTTTTGAGGCCCATCCGGAGGTGAGCGATAAGCTCAAGACTCTTGCCCGGGAGCTGGACAGCGAGAGCCTTCGAACTCAGCTCGTGGCGGCAATCGATGCCAACAGCCGGATCGAGGATGGCCAGGATGCAAAGCTTTGGTTCGACTCCTCAAAGATGCACTTTTTCGATCCGGCGAGCGGCGAGAACCTGACCCGCGACCTCAGCGCTGTCCCGGCCTGAAGCCGCCGGGGCGGAAATCCCGGCGTCTGAATCGACTCGCGCGGGTGATCCCGCGCCCGAACCCTGGTGGAAGTCGGCGGTCGTCTACCAGATCTACCCCCGCTCGTTCGCCGAGATCGACAACGACGGCGTGGGCGATCTGCCCGTAGTCCGTTCCCGGCTGCCCTATCTGAGGTGGCTGGGTGTCGATGCCATCTGGCTTTCGCCCTTTTTTCGATCGCCGATGAAAGACTTCGGCTACGACATCTCGGACTACCGCGATGTCGATCCTCAATTCGGGACGCTGGAGGACTTCGACAGGCTCGTCGAGG
>JBBDRH010000149.1:0-8582 GCA_040905645.1 Actinomycetota bacterium | reverse complement strand
TTGCTACCCGGCCGGCCATCGCAGCCTCTTCAACCAGATCGCCGAACAAGGCTGCCTGATCTCCGAGCACCGGGCGGGAACACCGCCCCTTGCGCATCACTTCCCTGTTCGCAACCGGATCATCGCCGGGATCTCGCTGGGAGTGGTAATCGTCGAAGGGGTCCCCAACGGGGGTGCCATGATCACCGCGCGGCTGGCGATGGAATTTGGAAGAGAGGTGTTCGCGGTTCCGGGCGCGGTGCACTCCACAGGCTCCCTGGGGCCGCATCTTCTGATCAGGGACGGGGCTCGGCTGGCCGGCTCCGCGGCACAGATCCTCGAAGACCTGGGAATCTCCTCGGTGCCCCGGCCGGAGCAGGAGCCTCCGACGCTGCACCCCGACGAGCAGAGATTGATGGAGGGTCTCCAGGCGGAGCCGGAGCTCCTCGACGTGATCGCACGCCGGGTGCGAATGCCTCCCTCCACCGCCACCGCGATCCTCATCAAGTTGGAGATGAAGAGCCTGGTTACCAGGTACCCGGGCGGACGCTACTCCAGGAGCGTGGGCGCGGCGTTGACCCGATAGGGCTTTTTCGACAGGCCCAAAATCTCCCAATAGCTCACCGGAAACCGTGGGCGGGGGGCTGGAACCTTATACTCGAAGCTCAATGAGGGCACTGCGTTTATGAGCTTCCGACCGTCCGGGGGCGTATCAGGACCAACCGAGGGCGCAGACGATTCAGCCGGGGATCGCAACGCGCTGGGGACTCAGGCACCTACTTCAGCGCTCGACGAGCTCTGGAACGAGTACAAGACAACCGGGTCCGGTAAAGCTCGCGATGAGCTGATCGTTCACTACGCGCCGTTGGTGAAGTACGTCGCGGCCCGTCTGTCGATAGGTCTCCCTTCATCCGTCGATCAGGAGGACCTGGCGTCGGCCGGAATTGTGGGCCTCATGGAGGCCGTCTCGAAGTTCGAGCCCGGACGCGGCTACAAGTTCGAGTCCTACGCTGCGGCCCGCATCCGAGGAGCGATCATCGACGACCTCAGATCGCAGGACTGGGTGCCGCGCTCGGTTCGTAGCCAGGCCCGCAAGGTGGAGGAGGCCCTTCGCAAGCTCCAGGAAGCGCACAACCGGGCTCCGACCGACGCTGAGGTGGCGGAGGAGATGGGCGTGACGGTGAGAAAGCTTCGCTCGATCTACGCAAGGGTCTCAACCGTGCTGTTCGTCTCGTTGGAGCGCCTCTTGATGGTGGGCGACCAATCGGGCGGCCTCTCACTTGTCGACACTCTGGCCGACTCCACCGCCGAGGACCCCGCGGCCTCACTGGAGGCGCGGGAGCTCAAGACCTTCCTGGCCCAGGCGATCGCCAAGCTTCCCGACAAAGAACGAACCGCCATCACCCTGTACTATTACGAGGGACTGAACCTGTCAGAAATCTCCTCGGTGGTGGGGGTTTCGCAGGCTCGGGTTTCGCAGATGAACGCAAAGTCTGTCCTCCAGATCCGCTCCTGGATGAACAGGGGAGCGAACCGTTAGAGGCCAGAGCCCCAAGCGAAACCGAAACGATTTTTGACGAGAATCAGCGTCTTTCGCGCAAAAGAAGCGTCGCGCTGCCCTGATTTATCGCGGGACGCGGAGCGCGACTTGCGTCGCTGAACGATAAGCTATCCAGACATCGTCGAGACTGGCCCCGGGTGGGGCTTAGAAAACTCGTGTCGGGGCAATGGAAAGGAATCGGCATGGCCGTCGTGTCACTGAAGCAGCTTCTCGAGGCTGGAGTCCATTTCGGACACCAGACTCGCCGGTGGAATCCCAAGATGCGCAGGTTCATCTTCGCCGAGCGCAACGGGATCTACATCATCGATCTCCTCAAGACCATGACCGGAATCGAAGCTGCTTACGAATACTGCTCCAAGCTCGTGTCCGGCGGAGGAATCGTCCTCTTCGTGGGCACGAAGAAGCAGATCGCCGACGCGGTGGCCGAAGAGGCCAAGCGGGTGAACATGCCCTACGTAAACTACCGCTGGCTCGGTGGGATGCTCACCAACTTCCAGACCATTCACAAACGGATCCTGAGGATGCGGGAGCTCGAGTCCATGCAGGCCCAGGGAATTTTCGATGAGATCCCGAAGAAGGAAGCCCTGACCCTGCGCAAGGAGCTGGAGAAGCTCCAGAAGAACCTGGACGGGATCAGGGACCTCAACCGCAGGCCCGACGCGGTGTTCGTGGTGGACACGAAAAAGGAGGACATTTGTGTCCGTGAGGCCCGCAAGCTCGGCCTGCCGATCATCGCCATCGTCGACACCAACTGCGATCCGGACGACGTGGACTACGTCATTCCCGGCAACGACGACGCCATTCGCTCGGGAGCGCTGCTGACCAGGGTGGTGGCGGATGCAATCGCGGCAGGCATGAACGCCCGCCCGCCGGAGGTCATCGCCGCGGCCGAGGCTGCCGCGGCTTCCAGTGTGACACTGACCGCCGGCAGCGAGGAGCCGCCCGCCGAGTGGGAGATCATGCTCGCCCAGCAGGAGACCGAGAGCGCCAAGAAGACCAAGGACCAGGCGCCGGCGCCGGCTGCAGCGGGGCAGGAAGATCCCAAGGCGCTCGCCGAGATGTTCAAGCCTGAGGCAGATGAGCCCGATGCGGTCGAAGAGGTCGACAGGTTCAAGCCGCTGCTCGACGACACCCCGCTTCCGGGCGAGGACATCGAGGAGGAGCTCAAGGCCAAGTACAAGGACGAGAACGAGGTCAAGCACCGTTGAGCATCACTGCAACGGCGGTCAAGCAGCTAAGAGATTCCACCGGCGCCGGAATGATGGACTGCAAGCGCGCCCTGACGGAGGCCAACGGCGATGTCGAGGCTGCCAAGGATCTCATCCGCAAGTGGGGTCTGGCAGGCGTCGAGAAGCGCGCCAGCCGTGCGGCCAAGGAAGGCACCATCGGGTACTACATTCACCAGCTCGATCCTGAGCTGCCGCCCAAAAAAGGGGTCCTGGTCGAGCTCAACAGCGAGACGGACTTCGTAGCCAAGACTCCCGAGTTCAAGGAGCTGGCGCGGAATATCGCCATGCACGTGGCCGCCCTGGAGCCGAGGTGGGTGAGCCGCAGCGATGTGCCCGAGGAGTTCATGGAGCGGGAGAAGAAGATCTTCCGTGAGTCCGATCAGTTCAAGGGCAAGCCTGAGAACGTCATCGAAAAAATCATGGAAGGCAAGCTGAACGCGCTATTCGCGGACCGGGGCGGGGTTCTGCTCGAGCAGAAGTACATCAAGGACGAGTCCGGCAAGAAGACGGTAGGCGACATGGTCAGCGACTTCGCAGCTTCCGTCAAGGAGAACGTGGGAGTTCGCCGCTTCGTCCGTTTCGCGGTAGGCGAGTAACAGCCGAGCGGATGGGGGATTCAGGATCCGGCTATAAGCGGGTTCTGGTCAAATTATCGGGCGAGGCATTCGCCGATCCCGCGCAGGGGTTCGGCATCGACGCCAACATCGTCACCTCACTGGCCAAGCAGCTGGCGGAGATTCAAAGCGCCGGCTACCAGATCGCCGTGGTGGTCGGAGGCGGCAACATATTCAGAGGGTCGCAGGCCGCCGCGATGGGGATGGAGCGGGCCCGGGCCGACTACATGGGCATGCTGGCGACGGTGATCAACGGGCTTGCCCTTGCCGATGCCCTCGACCAAGTCGGCAGCGAGTGCCGGGTGATGAGCGCCATCTGGATGCAGGAGGTGGCCGAGCCGTTCATCCGGGGCAGAGCGCTGAGGCATCTGGACAAGGGGCGGGTTGTGGTCTTCGTCGGGGGAACCGGCAACCCGTACTTCACCACCGACACCGCCGCCTCGGTGCGTGCCCTAGAGGTCGGCGCAGAAGCGCTGCTCAAAGGAACCAAGGTCGACGGCGTATACGACGACGACCCGCTCCTGAACCCCGACGCCAGGCGGATAGAGCATCTGGAGTACATCGAGGTGCTCAACAGGGGGCTGCGCGTGATGGACGCAACCGCGATCTCCTTGTGTATGGACAACAAAATGCCGATAGTTGTCTTCGACATCACGGTGGACGGCAACCTGCGCCGCGTGGTCGATGGGGAACGGGTCGGCACAAAGGTTTCGTGAGGCACCAGGTATGGTCCTAGACGACAAGATCGAGCAGGCGGGCGCGAAGATGCGAAAGGCCATCGCCGCCACCCAGGAGGAGTTCTCGATGATTCGGACGGGGCGGGCCTCTCCGCACCTGATCGACCGGATTGATGTCGACTACTACGGGACCAAGACCTCGCTGGGCCAGATCGCCGGAATCTCGGTGCCGGAGGCCCGGCTCCTGGTGATCTCGCCCTACGACAAGAGCTCCCTCAGCGCCATCGAGAAGGCTCTGAACGCGTCCGACCTGGGCATCCATCCGTCCAACGACGGCAGCGTGATCCGCCTGTCCTTCCCCCCTTTGACCACCGATCGCCGCAAGGTCCTGATCAAGCAGGTCAAAGAACGCGCCGAGGAGGGCAAGGTTGCGGTCCGAAACATTCGCCGGCACTCCAAGGACGAGATGGAGCGGATGCAAAAGGAGGGGGAAATCTCTCAGGACGATCTGAGGCGGGTCGAGAAGGACCTCCAGAAGCTCACCGATCACCACGTCGAAGAGATCGACAAGATGACCTCCCACAAGGAGCAGGAGCTGCTGGAAGTCTAGTGACCTCCAGCCGCCGCCGTCCTGCGAAGGGCGGCGCCCCTCCCGCCGGTCCGAAGGGCCGGGCCCGCCAAGCCGGTTCCTCCAGGAGCAGCGCCGCCCGCCAAGCCGGTTCCTCTAAGAGCAACGCCGCCCGCCAAGCCGGTCCCTCAAGTGCGGGCTCGGGTCCGAAAAAGGGCGGCCGGAACCTCAAGCTTGCCATCCTCACCGGAGTAACTCTCGGGGCCCTGGTGGTCGGGCTCCTGTACCTGGGATCGGAAGCCTTCTTTGGCCTCGCCGTCGTCGTCATCGTTCTGGCGCAGGCAGAGTTCTACCGGGCGGCACGAGGGGGCGGACACAACCCGGCCGCGGCGCTGGGACTGGTAGCAGGCGCGGTCCTGCTCCTGGGTGTTTTCCTCCAGGGGGAGTCCGCTGCCGGGATCGTGCTGTCCCTCACACTTGCCGGATGCTTCCTCTGGTACATGTCCCTCGAAACCCGCACTGCGATGGTCGCGAACGCGGGGGTGACGATGCTCGGCGTCGCCTACATCCCCCTGCTTGGCTCGTACGTCGGACTGCTGGCGCTCCGGCCGGACGGCCGGGGAGTCACGATCGTTGCGATTGGGGGCGCCGTCGTCTACGACATCTTTGCCTATGCCGGCGGCTCCAAGCTCGGCCGGCATCCGATGGCTCCTTCGATCTCCCCGAACAAGACCTGGGAGGGAGCTGTGGTCGCCACCCTCGCAACCGTGGGGCTGATGACATTCGCCGGGCCGCGGCTTGGGCCGTGGAGCATGGTCCAAGCGGCGATTCTGGGCGCCGCCATTGCCATCGTGGCCCCCCTCGGAGACCTGGTCGAGTCTGCGATCAAGCGGGACCTGGGGATCAAGGACATGGGCACGATTTTTCCCGGCCATGGGGGTGCGCTCGACCGCATCGACGCAATCCTGTTCACTGCGCCGACCGTCTATCTCTCTTTGAAGGTGTTCGGCCTTTAGTGCCGTCCGGTGGGGCACTACGCCGGCATCGCTCAGGATATGTCGGATGATGGATTGATGGATTTTCTCGACGAGCCCGAGCGACTCAGGATCGCGGTCCTCGGCTCCACCGGATCAATCGGCAGGCAGACGCTGGAGGTGGCCCGCGCCTACCCCGACCGGTTCGACGTGGTCGCCTTGGCCGCGGGCGCCGATGCCGAAGGCCTCCTGGCACAGGCCAAGGAGTTCGAGGTCAAGCTGATCGGCCTGGTCGACGGCGATCCCGACGTTGCGGACGGGGTCCGTCTGCTCAGGGGCGAGCACTCCGCCGAACATCTGGTCCAGGAGTGCGATGCCCACATCGTGCTCAATGCGGTGGTGGGATCCAGCGGGCTGCAGGCCACGATGGCCACCATCGCGGCGGGCAAGATCCTGGCTCTGGCCAACAAGGAGAGCCTGGTGGCGGGGGGCGAGCTGGTGATGAGCAAGGTGATGGAAGGCCAGCTTCGCCCCGTCGACAGCGAGCACTCCGCGCTGTGGCAGCTCTTGGACGGCCTGCCTGCGGATCAGGTCCGAAGGGTCTTGCTGACCGGCAGCGGGGGCCCGTTCCGGGGGCGAACCGCGGAGGACCTGAAGGACGTGACGATCTCCGAAGCCCTCAAGCACCCGGTGTGGGAGATGGGCCCCAAGATCACGGTCGACTCTTCCACCCTCATGAACAAGGGGCTGGAGGTCATCGAGGCACACTTCCTGTTCGGGCTCACCTACGACGAGATTCAGGTGGTCATCCACCCGCAGGGAATGATCCACGGGATGGTCCAGACGATGGACGGATGTGTGTTTGCCCACGCGGCGCCGCCCGACATGCGCCTGCCCATCCAGCTTGCGCTCTCCTGGCCCGACCGGCTCGGGGCGGCCGCCGGGAAGATCGACTGGACCGTTCCACAGTCGATGACATTCGAGCCCGCCGACACCGATACGTTCCGCTGCCTCGCCCTCGCCTATCACGTGGGCAGGTTGGGCGGCACCTATCCTGCGGTGCTAAACGCGGCCAACGAAGCGGCCGTCGAAGCCTTCATCGACCAGGACCTCGACTTCCTGGGTATACCCTGGGTGGTGGAGACCGTGGTCGAGGAGCACAAGGTCTGCGAGCCCAATCTCGACGCCATCCTGGAGCAGGACGCCTGGGCAAGGGCGCGGGCGCGTGAGCTCATAAGGGCGCGAAGCAGCGCCTGAGGAACATCCAAGCAACGCGAGCATTGTTCGATTGAGACAAGGAGCAGGTCATAGGCAACTCCATCGGTTTGATCGCTTTCATCGTGACCCTGCTGGTCATGGTCACCTTCCACGAGTTCGGCCACTTCATCACCGCGCGCAAGTTCGGTATCAAGGTCGAGGAGTTTTTCGTGGGATTCGGTCCGCGGGTTTTCTCCCGGCGGCGGGGGGAGACCGAGTTCGGCTTGAAGGCGATCCTGCTGGGCGGGTACGTGAAGATTGCCGGGATGAACCCGTTCCAAGAGATCACGGAAGAGGAGCGGCCCAGAACCTTTGGTGCGAAGCCTGCGTGGCAGCGGGCGATAGTTCTCGTAGCCGGATCGTTCACCCACCTCATCCTCGCGACTGTGGTCTTTACCTTCCTGTTCGGGGTCGTAGGCATCCGGGACCCGTCCAAGCCCCTCACCACGGTGAGCCTGGTCTCATCCGAGCTGGATGGGAAACCCGGCCCGGCCGACGCTGCCGGACTCCAGCCTGGAGACAAGATCGTCGCGATTGGGGGCAAGCCGGTGGGGTCATGGGACGACGTCCGCGACCCAATCCGCTCGGCCGCCGGGGTTGAGACCAGGTTCGAGATCGAGCGCGATGGCCAGCACAAAGAGCTGCTCATCACGCCGATCGAGGTCGAGGTCCCGATCGATCCGGAAAATCCAGACCCGGCCAAGACCGAGAGGGTGGGTCAGATCGGCGTCGCCCCCGAGTTCACGGTGAATCGCGACGGGCCGATCGCAGCACTGGGCAAGGGAGTAAAGACGACCGGGGAAGCGATTGTGGGCAGCATCGTCGGAGCCAGGGAGATCTTCTCGCCCGATGCCATCGCCGATGTGTTCAACGCCCTCCAGGGCGAGGGCGAGCGCCAGATCAGCGGAGACGAGCCGATCGGCCTGGTCGGCGGAGCCCGACTGGCGGGCCAGGCGGGTGCGGCGGGGGCGATCGAATCGCTGATCATGTTCCTCGGCGGATTCATAGTATTCGTCGGGGTGATCAACCTCGCTCCGCTTCCGCCGCTGGACGGCGGGCACCTGCTAGTCCTGGGCCTGGAGAAGCTCTTCCGCAGGAAGATCGACGCCCGAAAGGTGATTCCGGTGGCGGCAGTCGTGCTGGGGCTCTTCCTGCTGTTGGCGGTTGCCCTGCTCTACCTGGACGTGGCGAGGCCGCTGGTAGACCCCTTCCAGTGATGGCTCTACCGAAACAGTCCGAGGACTTTCCCGCGTGGTACAACCAGGTGGTACGCACCGCCGAGCTGGCGGAGAACTCGCTCGCGCGGGGCTCGATGGTCATCAGGCCCTACGGTTATGCGATCTGGGAGGGCATCCAGGCGGGCGTCGACCGGCGCATCAAGGCGACCGGGCATCAAAACGTGTATTTTCCCCTGCTCATCCCCCAGAGCCTTCTGGACCGCGAGGCCGATCATGTAGAGGGGTTTGCCCCCCAGGTCGCCGTGGTCACGCACGCAGGGGGCGAGAAGCTCGAGGAGCCGCTCATCGTAAGGCCGACCTCCGAGACGATCATCTGGGCGACCTACGCCAAGTGGATCCAAAGCTACCGGGACCTCCCCCTGCTGCTCAACCAGTGGGCGAACGTCGTCCGCTGGGAGATGCGCACCCGGCTGTTCCTCAGGACCTCGGAGTTCCTCTGGCAAGAGGGGCACACCGTCCACGATACGGCTCAGGAGGCCGTCGAC
>JBBDRH010000148.1:4181-8601 GCA_040905645.1 Actinomycetota bacterium | reverse complement strand
GGCGTTTGGCGGCGTGAGGCACCCTCAGGCTTCGTTCTCGGCCCCACCGTATGGTTCCGGCATGCGATGGGGCTAGCCTCTTCGGCTAGCTATTCTTCGACTTCCCTCTCAGCTCATCCAGTCTCTTCTTCGCCGCCGCCTCCTGACCAAGCTCGGAGGGCCGGTAGTACTCTCGAGGAGCGACGCCTTTCGGCAGATAACTCTGGGCGACCCAGCCCCCCGGGTAGTCGTGAGGGTTCTTGTAACCGACCCGGTCGGCCCTGCGATCCTTGCGCGAGAAATGTGACCTCAGGTGGCTGGGGACCTCGTAGTCGAGGGACTTTTCGACCTCCTCGATCGCCCGGGATATCGCCACGGTCGACGCATTCGACTTGGGGGCGGTCGCCATGTAGGTGACCGCCTGCGCCAGGTTGAGCTTCGCCTCCGGCAGGCCGACGAACTCCAGGGCGTGCGCCGCCGCCACCGCCACCACCAGAGCCATCGGGTCGGCGTTGCCGATATCCTCCGACGCAAGGATCACGATCCGGCGAGCTATGAAGCGGGGGTCCTCCCCGGCCTCGAGCATCCGGGCCAGCCAGAAGAGCGCGGCGTCGGGATCCGATCCACGCATGCTCTTGATGAAGGCCGAAGCCACGTCGTAGTGCTGGTCGCCCTGCTTGTCGTAGCGCACCTGGCGCCGCTGCAGCGCAGCCTCCGCCATCGGCAGGGTCACGATCGTCCTGCCCTCCGCCTGGGCGGTTGTGACGCACACCTCGAGTGCGTTGAGCCCCGAGCGCGCGTCGCCGCCGGCGGTGTTGACGATGTGGGTGATCGCCGCCTCCTCGACCTCGATCCCGCTGTTGCCCAGACCGTGCTCGGGGTCGGCCAGGGCCCTGCGCACGATCACCGCCACCTGCTCGGGATCGAGAGTCTCCAGGCGCGCCAGCAGGCAGCGTGATAGCAAAGGCGAATTCAGCTCGAAGTAGGGATTTTCGGTCGTCGCGCCGATCAGAGTCACCCAGCGGTTCTCCACCGCGGGAAGCAGGGCGTCCTGCTGGCCCTTGTTGAATCGGTGGATCTCGTCGATGAACAGCACGGTCTTGCGACCGCTGCCGGCCAGCACATCCTTGGCTTCGTTGATCACGCGGCGCACATCGGCGACGGTCGCGTTCACCGCCGAAAGCTCCTGGTAGCGAGCCTTGGTTGCGGTCGCGACGATGTTGGCCAGCGAGGTCTTGCCGGTGCCGGGCGGCCCCCAGAGGATCATCGAAGCGAGAGAGTCCCTCTCGACCAGCACCCGCAGCGGGCTCCCGGGGCCGAGCAGGTGCTCCTGGCCCACGAACTCCTCCAGCTTGCCCGGGCGCATCCGGGCGGCGAGCGGGGCAAACTCGTCGAACCTGCTCTCCAGCGAATCCGAAAACAGGTCCATTCCCTACTCCGGCGGCGGGGCTACGACCCTGATGTGCAGGTCGTCGAGAAGCTGCTGATCGACGATGTCGGGAGCCCCGGTCATCAGATCGGTCATCGCCGAGCTCTTCGGGAACGCCATCGCCTCCCGGATACTGTCCTTCCCGGCCAGGAGCGCCACCAGGCGGTCGATGCCTGCGGCGATGCCGCCGTGGGGCGGTGCGCCGTAGTCGTAAGCGTTCACGAACCAGCCGAACATCCGCTCGGCCTTCGCCTCGTCGATCCCGATAAGACTGAACACCCGCCGCTGGAGCTCGGGGCTGTGAATACGGATACTTCCACCGGCGACCTCCCAGCCGTTCAAGACCGTGTCGTAGGAGCGGGACCGAACCGTTCCGGGGTCGGTCTCGATCCACTCGACGTCCTCATCGTGGGGGGCGGTGAAGGGGTGGTGGGTCGGGTCCCAGCGGCCCTCCTTGGGGTTCCACTCGACCATCGGGGCATCCACCACCCAGAGAAACTTCCAGGCCGACGGATCGGCGGGGTCGAGCTCGGGCCGCAGCTTCACCTGGTCGGCCAGGGCCAGCCTCACCGCCCCCAGGCTCCGCTGGGCAACTGCGAGGGAGTCGCACACCAGGAGCACAGCATCGCCCTCCTCAACATCGGCCGCCCTGACTCCCTGGACCTCGTCTGCCGAGAGGGCCTTGGAGAGCGGCCCCGAGGTTCCCTCGCTACCGTAGCTGATCCAGGCCATGCCGCCGGCGCCGTAGGTCTTCGCAACGCCCACCAGCGCATCGAACTCCTTGCGGCTGAAGCTCGCCCCGCCCGGCACCCGCAGCCCCTTGACTGCGCCTCCGGCGTCGAGGGCTCGCTTGAACATCTGCACCCCGGTGTCCTTGAACACCCCGGTCAGATCGACCATCCGAAGATCGAATCGCAGATCCGGCTTGTCGCTGCCGTAGAAGTCCATCGCCTCGGCGTAGCTCATTGCCGGAAAAGGCGTCTCGATCTCCACACCTACTGCTGCCTTCATCACCTCTACGAACATCTGCTCGGTCAGGTCCCTCACCATCGCCTCGCCGGCGAAGGAGACCTCCATGTCGAGCTGGGTGAAGTCGGGCTGGCGGTCGGCGCGGGGATCTTCGTCCCGGAAGCAGCGCACCACCTGATAGTAGCGATCCAGCCCGGCGACCATCAGCAGCTGCTTGAAAAGCTGCGGCGACTGCTGCAGCGCAAAGAAGTTGCCCGGCTGCAGGCGGGAGGGCACCAGGTAGTCCCTCGCTCCCTCGGGGGTGCTCTTGTTGAGCATGGGAGTTTCGACCTCGATGAAGCCCTGCGAGTCGAAGTAGCTACGGATCGCGCGAATCACCTTGTGGCGAAGCATGAGCACCCGCTGCATCTCGGGGCGGCGCAGGTCGATGTAGCGGTACTTGAGCCGGGTCTCCTCGTTGACCTCGATCCGGTCCTCGATCTGAAACGGTGGAGTCTTCGCCTTGCTCAGGATCTCGATCCGATCCGCCGCCACCTCGATCTGACCTGTGGCCATCTTGGGGTTTTCAGCCCCCGGGATGCGGGGCCGCACGGTTCCCTCGATCAAGAGGACGTACTCGCCGCGTACGGCCTCCGCCGTCCGGTACGAGGTGGGCTGCTCGTCGGGATGGAGCACCACCTGGACCAGGCCCTCCCGGTCACGAAGATCGAGGAAGATCACCCCGCCGTGGTCCCGGCGCCGGTGTACCCAGCCCGTAAGCCGAACCCGCTCGCCGGCATGCTCAGAGCGCAGCTCCCCGCACCAGTGGGTTCTCATCGGCGCACCGCCAGGTAGCCGGCGAGACGCGCCGGCTGGACCTGCTGCTCCTCACCGGTTTCCATGTTCTTGACCGTGTACGAACCGGTCTCGATCTCCTTGTCCCCAATCACCACGGCCCACCTTGCACCCAGGTTGTTGGCGGCCTTGAACTGGGCTTTGACCCCCCGAGAAGCAAAGTCGAGATCGGTCGTATACCTCGCACTGCGCAGGTTGGCCGCCACCGCCCGGGCGACCTTACGGGCCCGGTCCCCCAACGCAACCACAAAGACGTCCAGACTGCGGGCGGGCTCGGCGCCCTTGGCCTCCAGAGCCAGCGCGATCCTCTCGACTCCCAGGCCGAACCCGATGCCCGGCAGCGAAGGGCCGCCCAACGCCTCGGCGAGTCCATCGTAGCGGCCGCCGCCCCCGACGGCATTCTGGGAGCCCAGGCCGGCTGCGGTGAACTCGAACGCGGTTCGCGTGTAGTAGTCCAGGCCCCTCACCAGCCTGGGGTCCTCGGTGAAGCGAACCCCGGAGTCATGCAACAGGGACTTGAGGCCGCCATAGTGGGCGGCACACTCCTCGCACAGCTGGTCGACTATCAGCGGGGCATCCTCGAGCAGCTCCCTGTCCGAGGGGACCTTGCAGTCGAAGGTACGGAGCGGGTTGGTCTCGATCTTGCGCCGGCAGTCCTCGCACAGCCGATCGGCGACGGAACGCAGGTACTCCTGCAGCTTGGGAATGTAGCTCGCCCGGCACTCCGGGTGTCCGATGCTGTTCAGGGCGAGCTCGACGTCGCGCAGCCCGACGGCTCGATAGACCTCCGTCGCAAGCTGAATGACCTCGGCATCGATCTCCGGCCCCGGCGAGCCCACCGCCTCGACCCCCACCTGGGTGAACTGGCGCTGCCGGCCCGCCTGTGGGCGTTCCTGGCGAAAGATCGGTGCCACGTAGTACAGCTTCAGCGGTTTACCGAGCCGGTCCAGTCCGTGCTCGAGGATCGAGCGCACCACCGGAGCGGTCATATCGGGGCGCAGCGTCATCGAGCGCCCGCCCCGGTCCTCGAAGGTGTACATCTGCTTGGTGACGACGTCGCTGCCCGGCTCCAGGCCCTTCTCGAAGAGCTGGGTGGACTCGAATACCGGCGTCTCGATCCGGCCGTACCCGTAGAGCTTGCACAGCTCCACGCCACGGGCGATTATCTCGTCGTGTAGCTGGGACCTGGGTGGGAAGAGATCGGGCGCG
>JBBDRH010000148.1:0-4171 GCA_040905645.1 Actinomycetota bacterium | reverse complement strand
CGGCCCGGTGATCTTGGAGCTCATGTAGGGCCAGTGTATCTAAGGGACCGTCACTATCGATGAAAAGGCGTAACCCTCGCGCGAGCGCCAGGCGCCTGATCCGCAGGCGATTTGCCGGGTTGATCGCACGACAGCGAACCAACTTCAAGCAGGGCATGGGCGCCCTGCTGGTCTCCTCCGTGGGCGACCTCGCCGCCGGCCTGGCTCTCGGTTTCATGACCGGAACCCTGGAAAGGCTGCCGGGCCTGATAGTGCTGGTCCCGGCGGCGATCGGGATGCGGGGCAACATCTTCGGAGCGCTCGGCTCCCGGCTTGGGACCGCGATCCACACCGGCGAGTTCGACGGGACTCTGGAAAAACGTAACCTCGCCGGCCAGAACATGATGGCCTCCGCGGCGCTGACTGTCTACGTCTCCATCGCGCTGGCGGTCCTGGCCAAGGAGACTGCACGGGTCTTCGGGGTCGAGACGATCCCGTTCACGCACTACCTGACGGTTTCGGTGATCGGGGGCGTCGTTTCCAGCATGGTGATCCTGGCGATCACACTCGCCGTTGCCACCCTCTCGGTCAGGCGGAACTGGGACATGGACAACGTCGCCGCGCCCATAGTCACCGCGGCCGGCGACCTGATCACGCTCCCCTCGCTCTGGCTCACCACCTTCCTGCTGCCGCTCGACCGCCTGCCGGATGTGGTCACCGCCCTGAGCCTTGGGGCGGCGCTGTGGATCACCGCCAAGCTGCTCAAGAGGCGCGAGCTGCGAATCTATCGGCGCATCGTGCGCTCGAGCCTGTTCATCCTCATCCTCGCCGGGCTGGTCGATGTGGTGGCCGGCCTGACCATCGAACGGCGCCTGGAGCACTTTCTCATCTTCCCCGGCCTCCTCGTCCTGATCCCACCCTTCCTGGAGGATGCCGGGGCGCTGGGCGGCATCCTGTCCGCCCGGCTGGCCTCGAAGCTGCACCTGGGCTCGATCCAGGCCCGCACGGTTCCGGGGCTCAATAGTTGGGAAGACATCCTCCTGACATATATCCTGGGGACACCAGTGTTCTTTTTCGTTGGGCTCAGCGGCACCATAGTTGCGCATGCGGTCGGGCTTGCAACTCCCGGCGTGGCCGCGATGATCGCCCTCTCCATGCTCGCCGGCGCGATTGCCACCACCGGCGCCGTCTTCGTTGCCTACTACACCGCAGTGATCAGCTTCAGGTTCGGCCTCGACCCGGACAACTACGGCATCCCGGTGGTCACCAGCTCCATGGACCTGGTGGGGGCGATTTCGTTGATCATCTCGATGGTTATTCTCGGAATCGCCTGATGAACGTAAACCATCCCCGGACTCTCAAGGCCATGCTCGCAGAGGCCAAGGACACCTCCGAGCTGATGCTCGATCTGGCCCACGCAGGTCTCTTCTACGCCGACCGGGACATTTCCGGGGAGGTCCTGGAGCTGGAGGAGGAGATGAGCCGGCTCGTGCATCGCATGCGCGAGGTGTGTCTCATCGCCTCCCGGAGCCCCTCCGATGCAGCCGGCCTGGCTTCTCTGCTCCAGCTGATCTCGGCGATTGAGGGGATCGGCAACGAAGCGGTCGACATCGCCAAGATCGTGCTCGACAAGCTGGGCATCCCGTCGGAGCTTGTAGCCGATCTCAGCCGGGCCGAGGAGATCGTCGACCGGATCGAAATCCAGGAGACCGGCTCCCTGGTGGGCCGCAGCATCGACGACCTCGAGCGGGCGGTCGAGGAGCTGCGAGTTCTCGCGATCCGCCGCGACGGACGGTGGCTCTTCGACCCGGCCGACGAGGGCGTGCTGAGAGTGCAGGACGTCCTGGTGGTACGGGGTGATGCCCAGGGGGTTCCCGAGCTGAGAAAGCTGGCCGGCATGCCGGCCAAAGCGATCCCAACCGCCGACACCCAGGACCTCTGGGAGCTGGACCGGGCCATCGACACCCTGGTAGAGATGAAGGATCTCTCCGAGGTCACCGTCGGCCTGGCGTACGCCGCCGTGCTGTACAACGACCGGGCCCTCGCCGCCGAGGTCTCCTACCTGGAGGACCGGCTGGACGACATGCGCGAAGCGATCGAGTCCTGGGTGCTCGATGCAGCCACCGACGCCCGCAACCGACCCCAGCTGAGAGGCCTGCTTCACCTCGCGGTCGCATCGGAACGGATCGGCGACTGCGCTCAGTCGATGGTCTGGCTCATCGAACGGGAAGAGGAGCTGCACCCGATCATCGCCCAGGCGCTCGGGGCCGCCGAGGACGTGGTCAAGCTGCTGACCGTCGGAGAGGGCTCCCCCGCCGAGAACAAGAGCATCGACGAGCTCGACCTTCGGGGCATGGACGTTCTGGCCATCTCACGGCAGGGCCGCTGGCAGTATCAGCCCCGGGGCCGCAGCGTGCTTACGGCGAGCGATCGTCTGATCTTCATCGGCCCCTCGGACGCGGTCGAGCACCACGAGGCGCTGCTAGACGACTACACCGAGGACGAGCTCAACTGACTAGCCTCCCGGTCAGGACCGGCTTCAACTAACGACCAGCTTCCCGATCATGTCCGGGTGGGGAGTGCAGTAGAAGTCGTAGGTGCCGGGGCCGGCATTGAACTCCACCCGCTTGGCCTTGCCCGGCGGCACCGCGAGGTCGACCTCCAGTGTGTCGATCCGGAAGAACAGGCCGCCTATAAAAAGTGAGACCATCAGGACCGGTATCGAACCAAAACTGAAGGCTCTTCCAACTGAACCTGCCGCCGCTTCCCTGAGCCATCAACCGTCCTCCTCGGAAGGATTTGAGCGGATCATACGCTTTGAGTCCGACCGGCTAAAGGACTCGAAAAACCTCCCTAACACAGGGTTCCCAAAGCGGGCCGGCTGTTTTATTGTCGGAAAAGTCGATGCTGCCCACCCTGTTCCATATCGGATCGATCGCGGTACCCACCCACGGGTTCTTCCTGACGCTCGGCCTGGCGGTGGCGGCCCTCATCGTCCTGGCAGAGGCCCGGCGCAGACGGCGCTTCGGCTCCGACATCGTCCTCATCGTTGCGGGGGCCCTGTTCTTCGGCGCTCTGGGGGCGAAGCTGTCGACGGTCTGGCGCTACTGGGAGCTCGACCCCACCCCGAGCTTCTTCGAAGCCATCGCTCAGGGCGGCAAGAGCATCCTCGGGGGGCTGGCCGGAGCGTACCTCGGCGTATTGCTCATCAAACGGCTCATCGGGTACCAGGGCTCCACCGGCGACATGTTCGCCCCCGCTGTCGCCCTCGGAATGGCCATCGGGCGTGTGGGGTGCTTCCTGACGGAGCAAGTCGGCACGCCCACCTCGCTCCCCTGGGGCATCCGGGTCGGCGCCGAGACCGCCGCCCGGATCCCCACCTGCCCCGGGTGCGGCCCGGGAGTGGCGATGCACCCATCGTTTCTCTACGAGATCGCCTTTCAGCTGCTGATGTTCGGCGTCCTGTGGCGTATGCGCGACCGTCTTCCGGTGGCCGGGGATCTTTTCAAGCTGTACCTGCTCACTTACGCGGTCTTTCGTTTCTTCGTGGAGTTCGTCAGGGGCAACGAGTACCTGTGGGAGGGTCTGAGCGGCTCCCAGCTCTTCCTGATCCCATCGACGCTCCTGCTCGGTGCTTACTTCGTCAAGCAGATGAGCCGGGGGGCCTACCGAGGTGGTGCTGCCGGGCTTACCCCGGCGGCGGAAGGAGGGAGATAGTGGCGCTGGAACCGGAGGGCAAGCGCAAGTGGACCATCGGGAGGATCCTCGCAGTAGCGGCCCTGGTGATTACCGGTCTGATCGTTCTTTTCGTGGGCTACTGTTTTATTGCGCTGAGCCAGCTCGGCTGATGGCGGGAATGGCGGTCCGCAGCGACCGAATCCGGCGGTACGTCAACGCCTTCTGCCCGCACTGCCAGGTCGATAATCCGTCCGGCCCTCTGGAGGACGTCCCCCGGCTGTCGGGCTACCTGGCGGAGTCGGACGGGAAGGTGTGGCTGGTCCGCGGGTGCCCGGTCCACGGGAAGGTCGTGACGATGTACGACGAGTCGCCGGAGATCCTCACCTACCTCGAGCAGTGGACGGCCCCCACCAAGTTTCACGGCCCCGACACGAGCAACAACTTCGCCCCCGTCCCCGCCGGCTACCTGCGCGGCCTGGGCGAGCTGGAGACCCAGCACAGCTGCATCCTGCTC
>JBBDRH010000147.1:0-8619 GCA_040905645.1 Actinomycetota bacterium | reverse complement strand
ACCCGTTCGCCGAGTAGGCGGGCAGATTTAGCTCGCCGAGGATCCAGTTGGCGGCCCCCTGCGCTCCAAAAACTCCGCCGCTTCGCCAGGAAGCCATGTGCTGCTGCCACGCCGCGTCGATGAGCTCCTCAGACCTCTCCTCGGTCAACTCCACGCCGCGGCGTCCGGCAATTTCCACCAGTGACCTCTGGCGGCTGAGCATGGTCTGCTCCCAGTTGGTGTCGGAGATGAGAGTCGACCAGCAGTCGAAAGTAACGGCCTTCGGCGGCCGGGGAATGGGCATACTCCAGGCTATCCGGTCTTTGCGAACATCGCTACGCGTCCATCTTGTCGGTGTTGTACGGCCTGGCGCGGGTGATCTACCATGTCGGCGGGAGAGCAAGCCGGAACCTCGGCATCGCCGTGGTTTTTCGGCGTATTGGACCTCCCCTTGGTGAAGTGGTTCAACTCCATAGCATCTGGCACAAGGGGCCGGCGGAAACGCAGCAGGGCGACGGCTCTGCGGGTTTAGACCCCCGCCCCCGTCTTGTGGCCCTGCGTGCCGGATCGCACGAGAAGGGATGGATGCGTTGGAACTCGTGATCGTCCTCGGGATCGCCCTCGGACTTATTCTCATCCGCTCCCGCTTTACGAGGATCACCATTTTTGAGTTCGAGAGGGGTCTCAAGTACCGAAAGGGAAAGTTCGAGAAAGTCCTCGGCCCGGGAAGGCACTGGTTCCTCCCCTCCTCTTCGACGGTCCGCAAGCTCGACGTAAGGCCGCGGTACATCTCGATTCCCGGCCAGGAGGTCCTCAGCTCCGACGGCGTGACCCTCAAGGTCAGCCTGGCTGTCAATTACGAGATAGCCGACCCCCAGGTGGCAGTCAACAAGTCGGAGGACTTTATCCAGGCTCTGCACCTGAACCTGCAGCTGGCCCTGCGCGAGATAGTGGGCCAGGCGAAGATCGAGGAAGTTCTGGAAGGCCGTCAGCAGTTCGGTGATCGGCTGATGGAGCTGACCGGCGGGCCTATTCAGCAGCTCGGGTTGAACCTGATCAGCGTGAACGTCAAGGACATCATGTTTCCGGGTGAGCTCAAGAAGATCTTCGCTCAGGTGGTGCAGGCGAAACAGGAAGGGCTTGCCGCCCTCGAGCGAGCCAGGGGAGAGACCGCCGCGCTGAGGAATCTCGCCAATGCCGCGAAGCTTGCAAGCGAAAATCCGGCCCTGCTCCAGCTCAGGCTGCTCCAGCAGTTTGGAGCCTCGCAGGGCAACAGCCTCATCCTCGGCTTCCCCCCGCCGGGGGCGCCTCTTGCGGTAATCCTCGACAAGCAGCCGGAGGTCCACGAGTCTGCCGGGGAAGCTGCTCCACCAGAGTAGCTTCGGCGTCTTGAAGGAGCTTACCGAGGATCAGGTCCGGTCGATGCGCATGCGCGCACAACATCTGGCGCGCTCATCCCGCGCATCGAGTCCTGAGGAGGTCGTGCGGGACCTCTGCGGCCTGCAGGCGCAGGACTTGCGCGCCTCCCGTACGGGCGTGTGGGCTCGAAGCTCGGGCCTGGACGATGGCGGGGTGGAGCGTGCCCGGGTGGAGGACCGCTCGATCGTCCGGACCTGGGCGATGCGCGGGACGCTCCACCTGCTTGCCGCCGAGGACGTCGGCTGGATCAGGGCGCTGCTGGCGCCGCGGTTCATCGCAGCGGCTTCGCCGCGGAGCCGGCAGCTGGGACTGGACGAGCCCACCTACAGCCGTGCGATGGCGTCGTTCGCGCCGGCGCTGGAGGGCGGAGCGGCCCTTACCCGAAAAGACCTCCTGGAGGGCCTGCGCAGGGACGGCATCGACGGCTCGGGCCAGCGTACGCCCTACCTTATCGGCCGCGCATCGATGGAGGGTCTGATCTGCGAGGGGCCCTTTCGTTCGGGAAAGCCCACCTACGTGCTTACCTCGGAATGGTTGGGGGCGGCGGCCGGGCAACCGCTCAAGAGCGAGGAGGAAGCGCTGAGCCGTCTGGTGAATCGATTCCTGAAGGGCTACGGACCGGCGGCTCCCGAGGATCTGGCGGCATGGAGCGGCCTGCCGGTGTCGATCGCTCGGAGGGCCTTCGAAAACGAGAGCAGGTCGCTGACCCAGGTGAAGCTGGCCGATCGAAAGCTCTCGTCGCTCGGGGAGCCGGATGACGCGCCACAGGACACAGCCGGCGTGATGCTCCTGCCCGCATTCGATACCTACCTGCTGGGATACCGCTACCGTGACCTCGTGCTCGACAGCCGTTACCTGAAGCGGGTGAACGCGGGTGGGGGCATCGTCAAACCGGTCCTGATGGTGGCGGGAAGGGTGGCGGGGACCTGGGCGCTGCGACGGTCGAAAGGGGCCGGCAAGGTTGAGGTCAGCCTCTTCGATGAGTTGGGTCAAAAGGCGCTGAGCGGGCTCGAAGCCCGGACCCAAGACCTGGGGCGGTTCCTGGATCTTGAGCTTTCGCTGAAGTTACCATCGTGATTGTGGCGGGCTGGAGATGTCCTGAATGCAATCGCCAGTTCAGGCGCGCCGGCCAGTCGCATGAGTGCGCTCCCGCCATGTCGCTGGAAGACTACTTCTCCACCGGCCCCCCGCATGAGCGGCCGGTCTTCGAGGCGGTCATCCGCCATCTCGAAACTGTCGGTCCGGTCCATATTGAGCCGGTCTCGGTGGGGATCTTCCTCAAGAAGGCACAGACCTTCGCCCAGCTGCGGCCGATGCAGCGATGGGTGGCGCTGTCGTTCGCGCTTCCTCGCCGGGTCAGTCACCCCGCGATCACCAGAAAGGTCATGCAGTACAGCGGTCGGTACTACCACTTCGCGTACCTGCGCACCCCGGAAGATTTCGACGACCGGCTCCGCGACTGGCTGACGGAGGCCTACCTCAACTCGCCGGTTTGATCACGAGCTCAGCAGTAGCCCGCAGGCTGGTGGACAATAGCCCAATGAACTTCTTCGATGACGACGAAGGGCCCGACGAGTCGGACCTTCAGCGCCTGATGGCCGACCTCCGCAAGATGGGGTGGGGCAAAAGCAGGCTCGACAAGATGGAGAAGCGCTGGGACCGCACGCTCGGGTGGGGTGCCTGGGACGCCGCCGAGCAGGCCCGGCGGGCTGAGGAACAGGGCGAGGCCGCCGGGCAGGACTGGGAGTCGGGATGGGATCCGGTCGAGTGGGATGGTGAACGATACCGGCTCGATCCACCCGATCCGGCCCCCGACGCGGTCATCAACTGTTCCGAGCGGGTCCACCTCTGCAAGGCGGTCTGCTGCAAGCTCAACTTCGCCTTGACTCCGGGCGAGGTCAAGGAAGGGAAGGTCAAGTGGGACCAGGAGTTCCCCTACCTGATCGCTCACCAGGAGAACGGCTACTGCGCTCACCTCGACAGCGGGAAGGGCTGCGAGATCCACGCCGACCGGCCGGCGCTGTGCCGGCGATTCGACTGCCGGACCGACGGGCGGGTGTGGAAGGATTTCGAGGCGATGATCCCGAACTCGGAGTGGATCGACGGGATCGTCGCCAACCATCAACGGGTGGTGCTCCGCCCTCAGCTTCCTGTGATCCGGGTCACGTCCGAGGAGAGCTAGCGATTACGAGCTAACCGCCGGCCACCTTAAAACTGGCGCTGTCGATCACTCGGGTGCAGAACGGGGCGTGGTCGTTGGCCACGTACTCGACATCCAGCGTGTGCGGACCCGCGGGAAGCTCAAGCGTCTGAGCAGCCTCTCCCGTCATCGACGCCAAGCGGCCGTCGACCGAGAGGTGAAGGTGTCCCTCGCCGGGCCTGTTCTGGGTCGATCCCACGGAGGCGGTCTTTCCTCCGGTGACCTTCAGCTCGACTGGGACATTTCCGTCCGGGAACTGCTGACCCTCCGACGGGCTGACGATCTCGATCCGGGCCTGAGTCTCCGGCCTCACGCACGCGGGAGTGCTCCCCCCGAATAGGTCGGGACCGAGCAGGAAGGTTGTGAAACCGACCGCGGCGACGATGAGGCCCCACCTGCGCTTTCTTGCCAGCGCCGCGCCCGACCCGGGCGAGCTGCGCAGCATGATCCATAGCCCCACCAAGGTCGCCAGGGCCCCGGCGATGGAAATTGCTATCTGGGGGGCCGTGGAGGGCCCGCCCGTAAACGGGTGGGCGTAGGCGGGGGAGGCCTGGAGGATCAACAGGATCGCAAGAACCAGCGCGGGCCTCAAATCTCTGCCTCCGTCAGGAACCGGATTTTGCCGCCGGGGGTTGTGGCGACTACATCGAACAGGTAGCTACCCTTCATCAGATCGATGTCGGAGACGAAATGGCCCGGTCCGAACCGTCTGGTGGCCAGGCTGGAGCTTGAGCCCCGGGGTGGAACGGCAATGGCAACGATGGAGTCGGTGGGAAGCTCGACGCCGTCCGGTCCGAAGAGTGTGAGGTGGAGCTCGGACCTGCCCGGCCGCTCCGGGTCGACGTAGACCTGCAGCTGTCTTGTTTCGGCGTCGGTGAGTTTGTAGATCGTCGGTTGCCCCTCGGCTGCGATGCGCTCCTCGCATAGCCGGTGGCCCGGGTGGAGATCTCGAGCGTGTTGGTTCCCCAGCGGGTCGTCACGTGGGGCGGCTCAGCTCCTTATTCGATTGCGCTCGTCCCTTCGGCTTGGCCGGGGTCCGGCGGTGCCTCTCCGGCCGGATCAAAGGGGGTGGTGCGGCTCAAAAGATCCTTCATGCTTGGCGGGTTCGGCTCGAGCATGTTGCCCAGCTCCCGGTGCGGCTTGATCGCAGGGTGAGGGCCGTCCATGCGGGGCCGGTGCTCGCCGGGTGGGTCCCGCAGCACGCCCCGTCTCATCGGGTCCATACACGCCTCGGCCCACTGGCTCCTCAGCGCTTCGAGCTGGCCTTTTCCCGCCCCCTTGCGCCTCATGTCCCGGTAGAGCCGTGCCAGGTCGTGCGTCGAATTCTCGATTTCCAGATCGGCAGGCTCGTCGGATTCCATTCAGATCCCCGGCTCGATACCGCTGATATCGGCTCCCATCGCGTGATAACCGCCGTCGACATGGATTATCTCGCCGCTGATGGCGCTCGACCAGTCCGACAGGAGGAATGCGACGGCTGCCGCTACCGGGCCCGGATCATCGGGCTTCCAACCGAGCGGCGCCCGGGAGGACCAGTCCGAAACCAGCGTGTCGAAGCCCGGAATCCCCTTGGCGGCGGTGGTGGCCAGTGGTCCCGCGGACACCGAGTTCACCCTGATCTTGAACCTGCCCAGGTCCCGGGCGAGATAGCGGCTGATGGCTTCCAGGCCGGCCTTGCTCACCCCCATCCAGTCGTAGATGGGCCAGGCTACGGACGCGTCGAAGTCAAGGCTTACAATCGATCCTCCCTTCTCGCGCATGAGGGGAAGAAATCCGGCGGCCATTGCCTTCAGGGAGTAGGCGCTGGTCTTGAAAGCCAGTGCGGCGCTTTCCCAGGGGGTCTTGAGGAAGGCGCCTCCCAGGGCATCCTTGGGGGCAAAGGCAATCGCGTGAAGGAACCCGTCGAGCGTGCCCCAGCGCGATCCCAGATCGTCGGCAAGGCGGGCGATGTGTGACTCGTCGGTGGCGTCGAGCTCCAGCACCTCCGGCGGGGCGGGAAGGCGCCGTGCGCTCATCTGGGTGAGCGCCAGCCCTTTGCCGAAGCCCGAGAGCACTATCTCGGCGCCCTGCTCCTGAGCTACCCGAGCCGCGGCAAACGCAATACTTTGCGGAGTCAGAACTCCGGTGATCAGCAGCTTCTTGTCAGCCAGAAGCATCTGGGCCTTACTGCTCGCTGTAGATCGCCAGACGTGTCCCATCCGGAGACCATGCCGCGAAGCGATCGATCCCGGGGTGGTTCGTTAGACGGAAAAGGTTGGAGCCGTCCTTGCCCATGATGTAGATCTCGCGGTCGTTGTCCCGCACCGAGTCGAATGCAATGCGCTGGCCGTCCGGAGACCATGCCGGGAATGTGTCGAAGCCTGTGCTGGTCGTCAGCCTGGTCTGGTCGGTCCCGTCCGCCCTCATGATGTAAATCTCGAAGTCGCCGTCGCGTTCGCTGATGAATGCGATCTCGGTGCCGTCGGGCGACCAGGCCGGAGACCCGTCGACCGCGCCGCTGTTGGTGACCGACCTCGGGTTGTTGCCATCGGCTCCCATGATGAATACCTCAAAGTTGCCGGTGCGGTTGCTTTCGAAGGCGATGGAGTTTCCGTCAGGAGACCAGTCGGGAAGTCCGTCGTCGAAATTGTTGTTGGTCAGGCGGGTCGGGTCGGAACCGTCGGCGTTCATGACGTAGATCTCACGGTTGCCGTCCCGGTTGGAGTTGAATGCAATCTTGCGCCCATCGGGAGACCAGTCGGGCGAGTAGTTGTCGAACTGGGTATTGGTCAGCCTCTGCTGATCGGAGCCGTTGGCGTTCATTTCGTAGATCTCGTAGTTGCCGTCGCGGTTGGTGTTGAAAGCCACCTTGGTCCCGTCGGGTGACCAGGCGGGCGAGCTGTCGACGCCCGGTTCCCTCGTAATGCGGACCAGATTGGTCCCGTCCGGGTTGACGTAGAAGATGTCCTGAATGCGAGCCGGAGGCGCAGGGTTGGCTTCGGGTTCGCGGCTGCAGCCGCCCGCGATGAGCACCAGGGCCGCCAGGATCCCGACGACACGAACGACCGTCACAGATTTGCGCACGACCTTCTCTAGCCTTCCAATCAATTAAGTTCCAAGCAATCTGCTCACTCCGGCGGGGGCAAGCCCCTAACCCAGCGCAGTGGGGGCCGCAGCTTGGGCTAACGCCAGTGTCGACTCAACCGTATCGAGCGCCGGAAGCGCCCGGACGATTGCTTCATCCAGAACACTATCGTACGCGGCCAGCCTTGCGAGAATTTCCTCTGCGCTACCGGCCACTCCCACGCTCACGAGGGGCGCGCCCATCGTCTCGAAATGGTGCCGGTAGGCCGGAATCCGGTGGTACCTGGCGGCCTCGGCCTCGACCCTGCCGGAGCCTCCCGGCTCCAGACTGACCCGGATGTAGGCGGCCCGTTCAACCTTGCCGGGAACCTCACGTTGGGCCTCTCCGGCCGTGACCAACGCGCTTGCCCAGACGATCCGGTGGGGGACCATCCAGTTGAACAGGACCAGGCCGCCGAGACGGCCGGCCAGCCGGCACATCTGCGGACCCATCGCGGCGACGCCGATCGTCAGCGCCGGGCCCAGCTCTGCCCGGAGAATGCCTGCCGCCTCCGCGACCGTCTTCAAGGGCCTTTTCGACTGTCCGGCGCCCAGCCCGAGAACGAGCCGTTCAAGCGGGATTTCCAATGTTTTAACCAGCTGTGCCACCTCGCGAGCCGGCCGCCGGTCGCACGGCACGACTCCCACGCACACCCGGATATTCTCGGTGGACGAGGCCATGTAGCCGGCGGTAGCGATGCCGTCCACGTTGGGGATGTCGTTGGACCAGATCGACGGGTACCCCAGCCGTTCGCACTCTGCAGCAACCGTGCGCGCCCGTTCGGCATCTTGCGTCGCGGGAATTCCGAATCCTCTTCCCATAACGGTAATCGTAGTGGCGGCTCTGAGGCCTCACAATTGAGAGCCATGGCGAGGACAGCGGATACCGGCGAGCGGAGCCCGCGCGCCCTCAGGGGAAAAATCAGGCTGATCGCCGCCCTTGCGATCGCCGCGGTGGCAATCGGTGCTCCCGCAGCTCAGGCGTTCCAGCGTGATCAGATCGATGCCGGCTTTCAGCTCGACCAGCTCATCGCGCTGGGCGGAGCGGGTGCCGATCCGGGGCCCCAGAATCCCCGGGCGAGGCTGGATTGGGCAGTGGCCACCGCAATACCACAACAGTGGCGCCAGCTGGTAGTGGTGGTCTGGTCGGTCGGCGAGGTCACATCGGGGCACCTGGCGCTCACCTTCTACGACGGCACGACGGTGGTTTCGCCCAGGCTGCTGCGCAGGTCATCCCAAGAGGTTCTGGCGACGGTCGCCCACGAGATGGGTCATCAGATCGTGATCACGCTGCTCCCGGCTCAGGATGGGACCCCGCCTCGGGGATTCATGGAGCTTTTTCCCAGAGACGCGGACAAACTGTTGGACGAGGGGTGGGCCGACTGCGTCAGCCGAGTGTGGACTGGATCTCTGATTCACACCAGCAGCGAGAGCGCTCCATGTTCGGTCGACGCCGCCAGATACGTCGCCTCCCTGCTGGCGGACCCCCAGAATCTGATACGGGAAAATCTGCCTCTACCCGGTCCAGTGCCCTCTCCGGTTGTCGAGCCCTCCCCATCACCGGAACCGTCCCCTTTCCCGAGTGCGGAACCGGAGCCGGAGTCGCCACAGATCGCACAACCGCGTCCGGATGCCGAATCTGAGCACAACCCGATGCTGCCGATTGTCATCGGGGCGATACTCCTGGTCGCCGGCCCGTTTGCGCTTGTGGCGCTGGTCAAAGCGCTGGTGCCGGACGAGGAAGGAACCTAAGGCAGGAGCTCTCCGGCGACCTCGGTGATGATCGGCCAGATCCGGTCGTCGTCGCGGGCGAGCTTGCCGAAGTCGTACTCGATGCCGCTGCGGTCCCAGGCGTTCCCGTTCATCTCCAAACACATCTTCGGGTCATCGTTCAGGAGCAGGAACCAGAACCGGTAGGC
>JBBDRH010000146.1:0-8638 GCA_040905645.1 Actinomycetota bacterium | reverse complement strand
TCACTCAGACCTTGCGCAAGCTCGAAGCCTACGGGCTGGTAGGGCGACGGGCCGAGCCGACGATCCCGCCGTCGGTGGAGTACTCGCTCACCTCCCTGGGGGAGAGCCTTACCGGTCCTCTCGGCGACGTCTTCCGGTGGGCCGAGGCCCACGTCGACGAGATCCCCGCGGTTAGACGAGTGCCCATCGAGGACCTATCGCCTTAAGCGGCTGTGGATATATACCCATCAGATCCTGTATATACTCGACCTATGGCAAAGCACCTGATCGACCTGGATGAGCAAAAGCTCAGCGCGGCTCAGGCGGAGCTTGGTACGAGGACAATTAAAGACACAGTAAACGAAGCACTACGCCTGGCGACGGCCCAAAGGGAAAGTCGTACAGCTGCAGCGCTCGACGTGCTCGCGAATGCCCGCCTCGTTGATCGAGACGAAGCTTGGCGCTGAGGTACCTCGTCGATACAAGCGTGTTGAAGCGGCTGGGCCGAGTAGAGGTCCGCAAAGTAGTCGAACCGTTGGCCGTCAGCGGACAACTCGGACGGGCTCGAATCTGTGACTTGGAAATCGGATTCTCTGCGCGAAACGCCGACGAATGGGATCAGTTGGTGGGCGCCCTCGACGCGTTTGATGCAGTAGAGATAACAGCACTCCATCTACGCAGGGCGCTACAGGTGCAACGTCTACTCGCGGAGCGCAGTCAGAGGGGCCGAAAAATCCCAGATCTGCTGATAGCGGCTGCTGCCGAAGAGCACGACATCGCCGTTCTCCACTACGACGCGGACTTTGACATGATCGCCTCAATCACCGGCCAAAGATGCCAATGGGTGGTTCCAGCGGGCACCGTCGAGTGATCTGAGGTGAGAGCTTGAACTTCAACTTGCTTCGTGGATGCGCGCCTCTCGCCGCGCCTCGGTGAAGGAGTAGGGTCCGTCGCTAGGTCTGAGTGAGCGGCGGTCCCTTAAAGCTGTCGACGGTTGCGAACGATGAAACCGGGAGCCTTTTCAAGCGGCTCCGGCGGCTCAGCGGCCGCCCGAGTGCGAGGACGCCGGCCACAGCAAACTCCTCGGGCACGTCCAGGAGTGCCCGGACATCGTCCTCACGCCTGACCGCCACCGTCGTCAATACTCCGCCGAGGCCCTCGGCACGTGCGGCTAGCAGCAGGCTCCACGCAAACGGATAGATCGAAGCACCGCCCACCAGCCCGTAGCGATCGAGGTCCCGGTCGGTCGCCGCCAGGCGTCGGAGATCGGCGAGGAGGACGAGCAATGCCGGCGCCTGATCCAGCAGCTCGGGAAATCCCGGCCGGGCTGCGGCCGCCTTCGCCACGTCGGGCGCTCGTAACGATGCCTCTGCTTCGGCAGCTCTATCGGTGACGGGTGCCCACGGGGTGAGCCCCGCCTGACGCATCGCCACGTACCGATACCAGCCGTCGACGTAGAGGTCCCTGAGAGCCCGCTTCTTTTCCGGGTCGCGCACGACCACCACGCGCCAGGCCTGCCGGTTCCCCCCGTTGGGAGCGAAGCGTGCGGTGTCGAGCAGCCGTGCGATGGTTTCATCGGTCACGGGATCGGGTTGGAATTGGCGCACCGCCCCGGTGGTGCGGAGAGCCTCGTTCAGGTCCGCGTTCGCCAGCCGAACCAATCGCTAGAAGATGTGAAGCGCATCGCGAAGCTCCTTCGGCAGCGGGTGGGCCTCGGGAAGCTGCCCCGCCACGGCGAGCGCCAGATCGTCGTCGGTGAGATCGCCCTCCAGTGCGTCCATCTCGACGTGATTCCGCCTGTCCCGCGGCCTGATCAACGCTCGGCTCCCGGCCTCCGGGACGGCAAAGCGGCTGAAGCTTGCTCGCCACTGTGCCCTTCTGGGCATCTCCTCGGGGTCGATGGGAACGGATAGATCGACCGCGTGAAGTGCTGAATGAAATGCCAGGTGGAAGGCCTGCAGGACCACCGGGTAGGGGCCTACGACGGTCGCGACCTCACCGTCGGGGGCGCGTTCCCGGAGGCGGCGGATGGTCTCGGGCCCGGACTCATGCCACTCCGCGAGGACCTGAGCGTTGGTTGCTCCGCTTCTCGACGCAATCATCCACTCGTTGAACCTCCCCATCCCCGGGAATCCAGCAGTACGGGCCCGATCCAGGAACCCTTCGACATCGTCGTCCAGCCCGGCGTGGTGGTACACCTCCGCTCCGGCCATGTGGCACAGAAGCTCCCGGCGTCTCCAACCCTCCAGGAGGGTGGGCTTTGACCAGTCCTCGGGACCAAGTGCCTCGAAGAATTGCTCCAGGCGCCGGTATTCGATAACCATAAGATCGAAGGGGTCAAAATCGGCAAGGTTCGCGGGCACGATGGGTGGCGTGGCTATCCGGGCGAGGCAGACGTCTCCGGCGCGTGGAGCCTCCGGGTTGCGGCCAGGTATTGAGGCACACCCGCGAGCAGCGGCAGCCAGAAAGAGATGAGCCGGTATCCCAGGACCCCAACCACGGCGGTCGCCGCGGGCAGGCCGAAGGCGGTGAAGGTCGAGGACATGCCGGCCTCGACCAGGCCGAGCCCTCCGGGGGTGATCGGCAGTGCCATCGCAAGGTTCGCCACGCCATACCCAACCAGCAGGACCGCAATGGGAAGCCGTTGACCCAACGCGGCGAACACCAGCCACAAAACGGCTACATCAAGCAACCAGTTGAGCGCCGACCAGCCGAACAGGGGCCTGAGCTCACGGCTGGAGGGCATCCGGCGCGATAGCTCCTCCACGACCTCGTAGATCTCAGTCAGATCCGGCTTCATCCGCAACCGCCTGAGAACCTTCTCAAGCTTCCTGATCACTGCTCGCGTGAAGGACACATTGCTGGCGATGCGGTGGGCGAGGTATCCGATGCCAAGGACTATTCCGAGAAGGAGGAGCACGGGAGCAAGGTAGGCTGCCGGCAGATCCCCCTTCAGCAGCGAGGCGGCCGCTCCGACTCCCACGATGGCCGCGAGCGTCGTCATTCCGAGGGCTCCGGCCACCACCACCGAGGTGGCCGCCGAAGCCGGCTTGACGTCGAGGTCGGTGAGCTGGGCCGCGCCGAACACTGCCGCCGCCGCGCCCCCCGCCGGCAGAATCCGCGTCAGTGTGAACATCGCCATCGAGAGGCGAAGCGCCTGGGAGAAGCCGATGTCGTGGTCGAAGCTGGCGACCGACACCCGGTAGAGCTGGGCAAGGGCAATCAGTGAGCCGGCTTCGAGGGAGACGGCAACCAGGAGGAGAGCGGGGTTGAGATGCCGCATCACCAGTACGGACTGATGGATGCCCGGTAGCGAAAGGAGGATGAGATGTACGGCGAGGCCCAGGGAGACTGCGATGAACGAGATCTTCAGCAGGCGCCTGGCCACTCCGTGTCTACCAGAAACGGCCATCAGATCGGCCGGTCTTCGGCAGGCGCCAGGGTGAGCTCGAAGCCGGCCCCGCTGGGGTACCTTACGGCAGCGCCGTTCCGAATGATCGTCACCGCGCCCACTCCGACGACCTCGTAATCGTCCCCGGCGCCGATGAGGCCCGTCTTCTCGTCCACACCTATCAAGGTAAGGTCGGCCAGTCGCAGCAGGCTGGGGCTCAACCTTGCGATCCCATAGCGGTTGAAGTGGGGGAGCGATACACAGTTCTTGATCAATCCTAGGCCGGGAACCAGCGCCAGTGGGTTGGGGGGCTTCAGCCGCAGCGTCCACTCACAAAGCTCCATGCAGCCCGCCGAGGACCCTGAGACCGCCGCCCCCCGAGCCCAGAGCTCCTGAATTTTCGTCCACAGCGGGGAGTTCGACAGCCCCGAGCGCAATCTGACCGGGTACCCCCCGGTGAGCACCACGATGTCGGTCCCCTCGAGGGCGTCGGACTCCTCTTGCGGTTCATCCTCGTTCGGGACGGCTACCCGGACCTCGGCTCCCAGCTCCTCCCAGAACCGGCGCCCGGTACGAACCGCCTTCGGCAGCATCCGTCGACTGGCGGCAACCGGGACGATGGTGACCACCGGCCGCTCCTTTCCGACGAGCTCTATCAAGCGGTGATCGACCGGCAGGCAGGGAAGAGAGTGCACCCACCCGCCGATCAGCGCAATTGGACCATTCATGATGGTGCCCGATATGCGTCGATGACTCCCATGAGCTGCGCCTCCTGGAACGGTCACGCGGTCAATTGGGAGCGTAGCATTTCGCGACCGGGTCTTAGGTGGCCGCCGGATGAACGCAGAATGTCCGCTCAGCATGCCTTAAATGATCGTATAAGGTTCACCATAGGCCTTGACTAAGTGGGACCTTAGAGGTTTGATAGAGGTGTGATGCTGAAAACGACACGGGAAGGCCGAATCCCGGACGGATTACCCCTGGCCGATGGGCCCGCGCTGGCCGGCTCCCACGGCCGCAGCCTCCAGGACCGGGTAAGCCTGATCGTTTGCATCGTGTTGATGGCAACCGCCGTGGCTATTCTCGCCGGGACCCTGGCGATTCTGGTGGCGGCCGTCTCCTAAGCGCAAGAGCCATCTGGTCAACCGCACGTTTCTTGGTGCGCAGGCGGGGTAGGGTCTAACTACTAAGTAGTTGGATGATAGAGTCAAGTTCTGTGACAAGTCACTCACCTGCCAACTTCCCAAGCATGCGCTTGAGCGAAATAGACCAAGGAGTTTCGATGATTCATCTTGCAACCGACCTGATCGACAAGCCGGCGTTCCGGCTGACCGACCCGGAGGAGACCTCCGAGTGGGAATCGGCGGCGCCGAGGACCATCACACGCGAGGACTGGGATAGGTACCGCTCCTACATGGCCGAGGTGTTCACGGCATTCGGGATGGATCTGGAAAGCCCGGGAACGCAGCGCACGCCCGAACGCTTTCTTAGGGCCCTCTATGATTCGACCTCGGGTTACGAGGGCGACCCGAAGCTGCTGACCGCCTTTCCCACCGAGTGCAGGGGAGGAGCGGATTGTGCCATCTCCCAGATCATCGAAGGCCCGATCCCGTTCTTTGCGCTGTGCGAACACCACTCCCTGCCGTTCTACGGTGTGGCCCACATCGGCTACATCGCCCACGAGGACATCATCGGAATCTCGAAGCTCACACGACTGGTAAGGCTCTTCGCCCGGCGCTTCACGGTTCAGGAACGGATTGGCCAGCAAATCGCCGACACCCTGGTCGACGTGCTCGGCCCCCATGGCGTAGCGGTCAACCTGCAGGCGAAACATCTTTGTACCCAGATGCGAGGGGTGAGCGAGGAGCAGGCGAAAACCTACACCTCCTTCTGGCGGGGCAATTACGAGCAGGATCCCGGGCTTCGGGACGAGTTCCTGCACGTCTGCCGGGCAGCCAGCCTGTAGCTCTCGGCGTCTCCGGGAGGAGAATTTAAGGTGAGACTCGAGGCTCTGTTCGAGTCGAGCAACCCAACTTCTCAACCTTTGCCCTCCCGTCTCAGTCGGGGATACGGCGGCGATCTGGGTTTCTCGCGCCCCCGGCTGGTCGCGAACTTCGTGTCCTCACTTGACGGCGTCGTTTCGTTGGACGAGCACACTCCTCCGTCGGTAATCAGCGCACACAGCGATGCAGACCGTTTTGTGATGGGCTTGCTGCGCGCCCACGCCGACGCCGTTCTGATCGGGGCATCGACGCTGAGGTCCGAGCCGAACCATATGTGGACTCCCGAGTTCATCTACCCGCCCGAAGCTGCCTGTTATGCCGAGCTCCGGCAATCGCTCGGGCTGGCCCCCTCGCCCCGCCTGGTGGTCGTCAGCGCGAGCGGCAACCTCGACGGCAGCGCGCCGGCGCTTGCCCAGGGGGCCCTCGTTGTGACGACACAACTCGGCTATGAGCGCCTCCGCGGCCGTCTGCCCGAGGCGTCCACTCTTCGGGTACTGAGGCCGGACGGCTACATTGAGCCCTCCGAGATCCTCAAGCTCATTCGGGCCGAGGGCCACGGTCTGGTCCTCACCGAGGGAGGGCCCACCCTGCTGGGGTCCTTTTTGGGAGCGAATCTGGTCGATGAGCTGTTTCTCACACTTTCGCCCCTTCTGGCAGGCGGCGAGGGGGCGGGACGGCGTCACCTGGTTGAAGGCGTCGGGTTTGAGGGCGATTGTTTACGCCGCGCCGGCCTGATGAGCGTCAGGAGGAGCGGGGCGCACTTGTTTATGCGCTACGAGCTCGAAACGGCAAAAAGGGAGGGCGGCTCTCTCTTAGAGCCAGTCCCGGCTGCGGAAGAGCCGGTAAAGGGCAAAGCACGCTAAGAAGATGAAGGCCGTCGAGGCGACCGCCCCCCACGTCTCGCCGCTGCCCGGGTAAGGCACGTTCATTCCGTAGTAACCGGTGATCAGGGCCGGAACTGCGACTATCGCCGCCCAGCTACTGACTTTCTTGACGATCAGATTCTGGCGGTAGTCCCGCAGGTTCAGGTTCGTCTCCACGATGGTGCTGACCAGGTCGCGCAGTGAATCGGTTGACTCGGTGACCCGAAGAATGTGGTCGTAGACGTCCTGGAAGTAGGGGTACATCTCTTCGGGCACGACGGAGCGCTCCCGTCTCATCAAGCCGCTGACCGCTTCGCGCATCGGAACCGCGAGCTTGCGGAAGTGGACCAACGCCCTCCGCATCTCGAACCAATGCCGCTGCTCGGTAGGGTCGAGCGGCCGCTCCTCCGAAAAAAGACCCTCGCTGACCTGGTCGTAGTAGTCGTCAAATGCCTCGATCGCGTCGAAATAATCGTCGACGACGACGTCGAGGAGGCCGTAAAGGAGGAAGGAGACGCCCTCGACGGCGAGATCGGGGGAACGATCCCAACGTTCGAGCACAGGCTCCATGCGAAATCCCTCGTTTTTCCTAACCGTTATCAAATAGCGCTCGTTGAAGAAGGCATCTATCTCGAACTCGTCGAGTACTCCATGCTCCTGATCCATCGCCACCGCATAGCAGACCAGGAACGAGTGGCTCTCGTACCGGTCGAGCTTGGGCCGTTGGTGGACCTCGAGAGAGTCTTCGACCGCAAGCTCATGCAGCTCAAATGAAATCTCTTCCAGCTGCTGCTTGGAGGGGGTGCACAGGTCCGCCCACACGAAGGTGTCGGGTTGTTCCAGGTATTCGGAGAGCTCGCCGACCGGGAAGCCTTCCGCCTCCAGAAGGCCCTTCCGGTAAACCCTGGTCAGTGAGTCGCCCACATGCCCCCCTGGTCGCCGTTGGCGCTTGAAGGAGTTTGCCACACCGCGGGTAGGGAGATAAGTCTTCGGACGGCGCAGCTTTTGTGAGGGGAGCGAATTATGGACGAGTCAAGGGCACGCAGCCTTTTGGAAGCGGAGCGCCGGCGGTTGGAGGAGGTGCGGGACACCTTTCCCGTGGGCGATCTGAGCCGCGACCCCGAGCAGGAGGGAGTGGACGAGCTGGCCTCCGTGGACCAGCACGTGGCCGATCTGGGCACAGAAACTTTCGAGCGCGCAAAAGCTCAATCCATCATTCTCTCCACCGAGGCTCAGCTTGCCGATGTCGATCGAGCTCTGGGAAAGCTGGAAGACGGCCGGTATGGAGTGTGCGAGACCTGCGGCAACTCCATCCCCGACGAGCGCCTGGAGGCTCGCCCGGCGGCGCGCTACTGCCTGGAGGATCAGGAGAAGGTGGAGCAAGGAGTGGTCAGCGAGCCTTAAGCTCAACAGATGGCCGATCTGCTCACCCTGACCGCCTCGCTGGTAGACATTCCCTCCGTCAGCCTCAACGAAGAGGCGATCACCGACCATCTTGAGTCACTCCTGAAGCCGGTTCCCTGGCTGGAGACGGTGCGGGTAGGAAACAACATCGTGGCCCGCACCTATCTGGGCCGAGACCGCCGGCTGCTCCTCGCCGGTCACACCGACACCGTGCCCCCGAACGGCAACGAGCGAGCGGTGGTCGAGGGCGATGTCCTGTGGGGAATCGGCTCGGCCGACATGAAAGCCGGGGACGCGGTGCTGCTGGATCTGGCAACAACGATTGCGGGGCCGGTCGTGGACGTGAGCTATGTCTTTTACCAGTGCGAGGAGCTCGCCGGCTCGGTCCACAACGGCATCGAGCAGATGTTTCAGCAAAGGCCCGATCTGCTGGAGGCCGACGCGGTGATCCTCGCCGAGCCGACCGGTGGCCGGGTGGAGGCAGGATGCCAGGGTATTTTCACCGCGGAGGTCACAATCCGGGGCCTGGCCTCACATGCCGCCCGGGGGTGGTTGGGCCGCAACGCAATCCATGGGCTTTCACGTGTGTTGACTCGGTTGGCCGCCTACGAAAGCAGGCGAGTGATCATCGACGGCTGTGAATTTATCGAGGGTATGCAGGCAGTCGACGTCAGCGGCGGCATCGCTCACAACGTCGTGCCGGATCGCGCCACTCTCATCGTCAATCATCGGTTCGCTCCCGACCGGGACTACGAAGGGGCCGAGGCCCAGCTCCGAGCCGTGGTGGGGGAAGTCGACTCCTTCCGGGTGATCGACAAGCTTCCGTCTGCTCCTCCGGGCCTGAACCACCCGCTGCTCAAGTCTTTGCTCACAATCTCCGGCGATCCACCCCGGGCAAAGCTGGGTTGGACCGATGTCGCCCGATTCGCCGGCCGTGGGTACCCGGCGACCAACTTCGGCCCGGGGGACCCGAAACTGGCCCACACGGTTGAGGAGCG
>JBBDRH010000145.1:0-1447 GCA_040905645.1 Actinomycetota bacterium | reverse complement strand
GACTGAAGCTGGCGCCGCCGGCGTGATAGACGAAGACGTCATCGGCGCAAACGTGGGTCAGCCCGACCGCTCGGCACCGAAGGCTGAAGTCGACCTCTTCGCCGTATCCAGGAGAGAAAGCCTCGTCGAAGCAGCCCACCAGATCCAGGGCGAACCGGCGAAAATAAACCACGTGGCCGACGCACACCGGAATGTCCGGGTACCGCCGGCGCGAAGCCTGGGCAACCACGAGGGCTGCACTGAGGACTGAGTGCCCGTTGGGCAGCTGCTTGGTTGGCTTCCGGTATGGCGTCGAGAGGAAGGTTCCGAAGTTCGTCAGCGGCGTTGCCGTGGCCACCCGTTGATCCGATAGGGCTGCGGCTTTCAGACGTCCCAACCATTCGGGCCCCACCACCACATCGCTGTTGACCAGAACAACATCCCGGCGGCCGGCAGCGTCGAATGCCTGGTTCATGGTCACGACGAAGCCGAGGTTTTCATCACGGCGCCACAGATAGAAGAATGCCGTCTGGTTGAGCGAAGGGATGAGCTCGGGAGAGAGGGGATCGTTGCTGCCGTCGTCGATTACGAGAATCTCAACGCCCTCCGGGGAGTGGCGAATGAGGGACTCGAGGCAATCGACTGCTTCGTGGAGTGCGTTGTGAACCGGCACGACAATCAGGGGCGCGCCGCTCGGTTCGATCATGCTTTTGAGCTCGGCAATGGAGCCGGCGGTACTTATTCGATTCACTACTTTGTTAGCCTCCTGATTCCATCCAAGACCTAGGCCGATCTTAGGTGCTCCTGCGGCTGTTACCTATACTGCCTGTGTCGCCGGCCGATAAGGAAATAGAGCTTGCAAATCGTTTATCTCTGCGCACGCCCGGCCGTGCTGGCCGGGACCATTGCGTCTGTCCGAACCCATCTGAGTTTCGTAGATCGCATCCTCGCGGTGGTCCCTGAGAGGGCGCGAGAGGTGGTCGCGGCTCTCGGCGCCGAGGTCGTCACCGACGAAGAGATGCTCGGCGAAGCCCCTCCCGAGGATCACCAGCGCAGAAATTGGGCTCTGCGCAGCGCGCTCGCCACGCATGCGGCGGTGGATGAAGTCTTCCTGATGTCGGACGACGACAGCCGCCCTTTGACCCACTTGGACGAAACCACATTCCTCAGCGAAGGCCGTCACCGCCGCTACATGTTCGGCTGGCTGGACGAGTGGCACCATCAATCGAGCTCGTTCGACCTCGGTCAGCAGGCCACCCGGCAGGTCCTCGCGCTCTACGGCTTCCCGCGCCGTGCCTATGCCTCGCACATGCCTCAAGTCATCGACAAGGCGATGCTCGCCGAGGTGGTCAGGGTGCTCTCGACCGCAGCAGCCCTCAGCCCGCTATGCGAATGGACGGGCTACTTCAACGTGGCCCCCTCTCGCCATCCGGCTCGCTTCCACGATCCGGAGCCGTATGTGACGCTG
>JBBDRH010000144.1:0-1447 GCA_040905645.1 Actinomycetota bacterium | reverse complement strand
CGGGACATCGTCGACCTTTTCCTGGTAACCAAGGACATGCTCAACGACCAGCTGGATGCCTACCGCAACGGGGATGAACCGGACCCGGATGCCTTCGAGCGAATCTGCAGAATCTTAAGGCAGCTGGCCCTGGAGGAGATTGACCCGGGTGGACGGACGACCACCGGGGCTTCACCGCCACCCACTGCCGAGCCGGCGCCCAAGGCCGAAGCGGACGCCGGCATAGGCCGGGCCAACAGTGGCCAATCGACCTCGATCCGAGTCGCCGTCGACAAGGTCGATCAGATCATCGATCTGGTCGGTGAACTGATCATCACCCAGTCGATGCTCGACCAGATCACCAGCGAGCTCGATACCTCCCGCCATGCGGCTCTTCTGAACGGCATGAACCTCCTCCAGCGCAACGCCCGGGACCTTCAGGAAGCGGTGATGTCGATCCGTATGGTGCCCATGGATACAGTCTTCAACCGCTTCCCCCGGGTGGTAAGGGAAATCTCCACCAAGCTTGGCAAGGAGATCGAGCTGGTCACCGAGGGCGAGGCCACCGAGCTCGACAAGAGCCTGATCGAAGGCATCATCGACCCCCTGACCCACCTGGTGCGCAACAGCCTGGACCATGGCATCGAGTCGCCCGAGGTGCGTGAGGCCGCCGGCAAGCCCAGGGCGGGCAAGCTGTGTCTTTCCGTCCGCCACCAGGAGGAAAGCATCCTTATCGAGGTGAGCGACGATGGCGCCGGCTTGAACCGCCAACGGTTGCTGACCAAGGCCCGGGAAAACGGCCTGGCAGTCTCCTATACCCTGAGCGACGACGAGGTTTGGCAGCTGATCTTTGCGCCGGGCTTCTCCACTGCTAAGGAGGTCACCGACGTTTCTGGGCGCGGGGTGGGCATGGACGTGGTCAAGCGCAACATCCAGGGCATGGGCGGGCATGTGGAAGTCATGTCGACGCTCGGCGAGGGCACGACCATTCGCATCGTCCTGCCGCTGACCCTGGCGATCCTGGATGGCATGTCCCTCGAGGCCGTCTCGGTCCTCCCCCCTAGGCCATGAATCGAGAGGAATCGCAATGGCAAACAAGAACATGAGCATCCTTGTCGTGGATGATTTCCCGACCATGCGGCGTATCGTGCGCAGCCTGCTCAAGGAACTGGGCTTCACCAATGTGGAGGAGGCCGAGGATGGCCAGGATGCGTTGAACAGGCTCAAGGCGGGCAGCTTCGACTTCGTGGTCACGGACTGGAATATGCCTAATCTGGACGGGCTGGAGATGCTCAAGCAGCTTCGTGCCGACGAGGAGTACAAGAACTTGCCAGTGCTGATGGTGACCGCCGAGGCCAAGAAGGAGAACATCATCGCCGCCGCTCAGGCCGGTGCCAGCGGCTATGTCGTAAAACCCTTCACCTCGGCCACCCTGGAAGAGAAGCTCAACAAGATCTTCGAGAAACTT
>JBBDRH010000143.1:0-8704 GCA_040905645.1 Actinomycetota bacterium | reverse complement strand
CCAGTCTCTTAGGCCTGGCAACAAAGCCGGTGCGAGGCTTCAGCAGGCGGATGTGGGGTCAAAGACCAGGTCAGCCAAACGACAGAGCCGGGATGAGGCCAAGCAGGCAGTTGGCCAACTGTGAGAGTCTTTGGCAACCAATGGCATGGAGGCCGTTCGCTCATGGATATCAAAGTTCACGGCAAGCACAGCCACGTACCGGAATCGCTGGAGTTTTTCGCCACCGAAAAGGTGGGCAAGCTCTCCAAGTTTCTTCCGACCATCACCTATATCGAGGTCGAGCTGTACGAGGAGGGCAAGATAAAGAACCACAACCACGTGGCGGAGGTCACCGTGCTGGCAAACGGGCCCTCATTTCGGGCCAAGACGACTTCGAGCGACCATAAGGCCTGCATCGATATTGCCGTCGAACGGCTGACTCGCCAGCTGACCGATTTCAACCGTAAGCGCTCACGCAAGCCGGCACACGCTCGCCATGCCAAGGAGCCGGCGGCTGCGGCCACTATCGCTGCGGACACCACTTTGGAAGAGGGCAACTCAGTCTAGGAGCCCCAAAAGGACGGTCATAATGGATCTATGACTGTTCTCGACAAAGTTCTTCGCGCCGGAGAAGGGCGCAAATTCAGAAAGTTCGAAAAGCAAGCCGAACGCGTAAATTCATTCGAGCCCGAGATCAAAGAGCTCTCCGACGCCGAGCTAGTTGCCCAGACCGCGGAGTTCCGCCGTCGGGTAGACAACGGCGAGCCCATCGACGACCTCCTTCCGGAGGCATACGCGTCGGTACGGGAGGCGGCCTGGCGGATCATCGGGCAGAGGCACTTCGACGTCCAGGTCATAGGCGCCACCGTTCTGCACTACGGTGCCATCGCCGAGATGAGAACCGGCGAGGGCAAGACCCTCGTTTCGACCATGCCCATCTATCTGAATGCTCTGCTCGGCAGGGGCGTCCATGCAGTGACCGCCAACTCGTACCTGTCCAAACGAGACGCCGAGTGGATGGGCCAGATCTTTCGCTTCATGGGCCTGAGCGTCGGTCTGATCCAGTCCCAGGGCTCCTACGCGTCGAAGCAGCAGGCCTACCAGGCGGACATCACCTACGGAACCAGCAGCGAGTTCGGGTTCGACTACCTGAGGGACAACCTCGCGCTCTCGCTGGGTGAGACGGTTCAACGCGGGCACTTCTACTCGATCGTCGACGAGGTCGACTCGATCCTGATCGATGAGGCCAGGACCCCGCTGATCATCTCGGGCGCCGCCGACGAGTCGGCCAAGTGGTACAAGACCTTCGCCCGGATCATGCCCCGGCTGAGATCAGGGGAGCACTACGACGTCGACGAGGCCAAGCGCACCGTGGCAATCAACGAGGAGGGCATCGCCCGGGTTGAGAGCCTTCTGGGGGTCGAGAATCTCTACGATCAGGTGCAGACCCATCTCGTTCACTACCTGGACTCCGCACTTAAGGCCAAGGAGCTGTACAAGCGGGACCGGGACTACGTCATCCAGGACCGCAAGGTGGTGATCGTCGACCAGTTCACCGGGCGGACGATGCCCAGCCGGCGGTGGTCGGACGGGTTGCACCAGGCGGTGGAAGCCAAGGAGAACGTGACCGTCCAGGAAGAGAGCGTCACCGAGGCTACAGTCACCATCCAGAAGTACTTCCAGATGTACGAGAAGCTCTCGGGCATGACCGGTACCGCGCGCACCCAGGCGGCCGAGTTCGCCAACGTCTACCGCCTCGACGTCTACGAGATTCCCACCCACCGGGAGATGATCAGGATCGATCACCCCGATCTCGTCTATAAGACCGAGGATGCGAAGTGGAAGGCCTTGTCCGAGGACCTCGTCGAGCGTCACGCCGCCGGGCAGCCGGTGCTGGTGGGAACCGTCGATGTCGCCAAGTCGGAGAAGGTCTCCGGATATCTGGAGCGCCGGGGCGTCCCCCATCAAGTCCTGAACGCCAAGAACCACGAGAAAGAGGCCTTCATTGTGGCCCAGGCAGGACGGATCGGAGGCGTGGTGGTCGCCACCAACATGGCAGGCCGAGGGGTGGACATCCTTCTGGGCGGCAACCCCGAATACCTGGCTCGCCAGGAGATGTCGATCCGGGGTTGGGACAACGATGCCTACCTGCTCGAGCTGATGGAGCCGGAGGATCGAGCCGCTTACGAAAAGGAGTACGCGCCGATCCTGGAGCAGAAGAAGATCGAGTGCGACGCCGAGCACGAAAAAGTGATCGAGCTGGGCGGCCTGTATGTGCTGGGAACCGAGCGTCACGAGTCTCGCCGAATCGACAACCAGCTTCGAGGCCGGTCCGGCCGCCAGGGGGACCCGGGGGAGAGTCAGTTCTACCTGTCGTTGGACGACGATCTGATGCGCTTTTTCGCCACCGGGATGATCAACACCGTCATGGACAAGCTGAACGTCCCCGACGATATGCCCATCGAGGCGAACATGGTCAGCAAAGCCATCGAGCGGGCCCAGTCCCAGGTTGAGTCCCAAAACTTCGAAATCCGAAAGAACCTTTTGAAGTACGACGAGGTTCTCAGCAAGCAGAGAGAAGAGGTTTACCGGGCCCGCCGGAAGCTTATGGAGGGCGAAGACCTGTCGGATCGAGCCATCCAGATGCTGACCGACGTGATCGAGGGCATCGTGAACAACTTTGCCAGTCCCGATGCCCACGCCGAGGATTGGGACTGGGAAGGGCTCGAGACCACCATGCTGCAGCTCTACCCGTCCAAGCTGCCCGGGACGATGGATGAAGAAACCATTCACGCCGAGCTGCTAGAGGCCTACCTGGACGAGGCGGAGGCCCTGTATCACCAGCGCGAGGACGAGATCGGCGAAGAACGCTTCCGCGAGCTCGAGCGCCTGGTTCTGTTGTCGATCCTCAACGCCAGATGGCGTGAGCACCTGTACGAGATGGACCAGCTGAGGGAGGGCATCGGGCTCCGGGCCTACGGGCAGCGAGACCCTCTGACCGAGTATCAGCGTGAGGGGTTCGACATGTTCACCGGGATGATGGACTCCCTGAAGGAGGAGTTCGTCCGCTACATGTTCCACGTTCAGGTGGTCGAGGAGCCCAAGCAGCCAGCTTCCACGGCGGTGCCGGTACAGGCAGAGGCGACTCAGGCAGGGGCGATGGAAGGGGCGCGGGCAAGAGCCGGGCTCGAGGGCACTCAGGGCGGTTCGGCCGGTGAGCCTGCCCGTAGTGAAAAGATTCCCCGCAACGCCCCCTGCCCCTGCGGCTCCGGCCGCAAGTACAAGAAGTGCCACGGATTGGAGGTCTCCTAGTGCCCGAGACCACGGAGGATCTCGACGCCCGGTTGAAGGAGACCGCCGCCAAGCTCGACGACCTTAAGGAGTTCCTTTGACATTGAAGCCAAGCGCTCCCGGGCGCTAGAGCTTCAGGAAAAGACAGCCCAGTCGGCGTTCTGGGACGAGCAGCAGCAGGCCGCCCGAATCATGACGGAGCTGTCCCGTCTGGAAGAGGACGTCAACTCCTATCGCGACCTCACGGCAAAGCACGAAGAAGCCGAGGTTCTCTGGCAGCTGGCGGTCGAGGAGTCGGACGCCGACTCCTATACCGAGGCGGTGTCGAACCTCAATCAGCTCGACAAGGAGCTGAGCAGGCTGGAGATCCGAGCCCTGCTCAGCGGGGAGCACGACGAGTCCGACGCCATCGCCAGCCTCAACGCCGGAGAGGGCGGCACCGAGTCGTGCGACTGGGCGGCGATGCTCCTTCGAATGTACCTGCGCTGGGCGGAGCGCCACGAGGGCCTGGAGGCGGAAGTCCTCGATGTTCAGCCGGGTGATGAGGCGGGGATCAAGTCGGCGACCTTCAGCTTGAAGGGCAGGTTTGCCTACGGGCTGCTGTCGACCGAGCGGGGAGTCCACCGCCTGGTGAGGATCTCCCCCTTCGACTCGTCCAACCGGCGCCACACCTCCTTCGCCAGCCTGGACGTGATCCCGGAGGTCGGCGAGGCACAGGAGATAGACATCGATCCTACCGAGCTGAGAATCGACGTCTACCGCTCCGGGGGCCCGGGCGGGCAGTCGGTGAACACGACGGACTCGGCAATCCGTATCACGCACATTCCCACCAACATCGTCGTCACCGTCCAGAACGAGCGCTCACAGCTCCAGAACAAAGCCATGGCGATGAAGGTGCTGGCCGCCCGTCTGGCCGACAGGGCGAGGCGGGAGAAACAAAAGGAGCTCGATCAGCTCCGCGGCGAGCAGCTGGAGATCGGGTTCGGATCGCAGATCCGCTCTTACGTTCTTCACCCCTATCAGATGGTCAAGGACCGGCGGACCGAGGTTGAGGTCGGAAATCCCGACGCAGTCCTCGACGGGGACATCGATGTTTTTATCGATGCGGAGCTCAGGCGACGTAGGATCGGAGACGTAAGCTCCGACAATTGAGCGTCGACCTTCATCGAAGCCGTGCTAAAGGCGCAGGATTTGGAGTAGGCTCCGACAGTTGAGCGTCTGTGCACATTACGCCGTATGACTTAGCTAGGGTGCTAAGATTCACAAGTCTTGAGACCGAAGGCGCAGAACCTCGCAGCCACTAAACAGACGTCACCTGGGAAAGGGTCTTTCATCACCCAACCATGATTCGTCTTGAAAATGTAAGTAAGGTTTACAAGGGCTCTGTGGTTGCCCTTCGCGACATCTCTACCGATATCCAGAAGGAAGAATTTGTCTTCCTGGTTGGATCGTCGGGCTCGGGAAAGTCCACCTTCATCAGGCTGCTGCTCAAGGAGGAGCAGCCGAGCGAGGGCGTGATCTACGTAGCCGGCAAAGACATCAACCAGCTTCCGCGCTGGAGAGTTCCCTACCTGAGGCGCAACATCGGCTGCGTGTTCCAGGATTTCAAGCTGCTCTCGAACAAGACCGTCCGTGAGAACGTGGCCTTTGCTCTGGAGGTCATCGGGAGGCCGAAGCACATCATCAACCAACGGGTGCCGGCGATCATCGACCTGGTGGGCCTTTCGGAGAAGCTCACCAACTACCCCAACGAGCTCTCCGGCGGAGAGCAGCAGCGAGTGTGCATCGCCCGGGCCATGGTCAACCGCCCGCCCATCCTGCTGGCCGACGAGCCTACTGGTAACCTTGACCCTTCTACTTCAGCCGACATCATGAACCTGCTGGAGCGCCTGAACGAAAGCGGCACCACGGTGGTGATCGCAACCCACGACCACGCGGTGGTCGACAGATCCCGCAAGCGCGTGATCGAGCTGGACGGTGGCAAGATCGTCCGGGACCAGGTTCGGGGTGTGTACGGAATGGGAGGGGCATAACTGAGCCAGCGACTCATGGCCTCGCCTTCTCCGGTCCGTCGACCAGGAAAGATAGGGGTCTAGCCAGTGGCTTTGCGGGTTAACTATTTCGTAGACGAGACCATTTCCAACCTTCGCCGCAACGTACTGTTGACGCTGGCAGCGGTATCGACAGTTTCGATCAGCCTCCTTCTGCTGGGCGTGGTCCTGGTGGGAGGTGAGGTGCTCAAGAAGATGGTCTCCTCCTGGGAGGACAAGGTGGAGCTCAACGTCTTCCTTCGGGATGAGGCGACACCCGAGCAGGTGGAGGAGCTCGGTTCTTCCATCTCCGGCATGCCCGAGGTCTCCCAGCGCTTCTTCGAGTCGAAGGAGCAGGCTTTCGAGGAGTACCGGCGGATGTTCAAGGACAGCCCGGCCATCGTCGAAAACGTCGACCCGAACGCTCTACCCGCCTCCTATCGGATCAAGCTGAAGGACCCCAACCAGGCCGAGGCCGTGGCAGCCAGGCTGCAGGGACAGCCCGGCGTGGACGAGGTCCAGTTCGGCGGTGAGGCGATGAAGCGGCTGCTGAAGTTCACTGGAGTGGTGAAGACGATCCTTTACATCGGCATATTCCTCACGCTGGCGGCGGCGATACTGCTGATCGCCAACACGATCCGGCTGGGGATCTACGCCCGCCGCAAAGAGATAGGGATCATGAAGCTGGTGGGGGCAACCAACTGGTTCATCCGCGTGCCCTTCCTGTTCGAGGGGGCCGTTCAGGCGGTGCTGGGCGCGCTGCTGGCGTCCGGCTTCATATTCGCCGGCAAGGTGTTTGGTCTCGACCGTATGCAGGAAGTAATCCTGTTCCTGCCGATGACCGTCGGGAGCGGCACCGTGCTCCGAGTCTTCTTCATACTGCTGCTGGTGGGCATAGCCATCGGGGTGTTTGGATCGACCCTGGCGCTGCGCCGCTTCCTCGAGGTCTGAGCTCCGCCCGACCCCTGGCGGCGGCCCTGTGTTGCTCCTTCAGCGGGAGCGGCAACCGTTTAAGGGATAATTGCGCTCATGTTCCAGAGGATATCGACGCGAATTCTTGCTGTGGTAACCGGCCTCGGCCTGCTCACCGCGTCGTTTTTTTTCGGTTTTGGCGTCGGCACATCGAACTCCCGTGAGGACTCTCCCTACAAGCTGCTCGATGAGGCGCAGGAGCTCATCGAGGCGTCGGCTCTCCAAAAGCCTGCGCAGGAGGAGCTGATCCAGGGAGCTGTGAGGGGCCTGCTTCACGGCCTCGACGACCCCCACGCATCATTTCTCGACGCGCAGGCCTATCGCCAGTTCAGCGAGGAGCACCTGACCGGGCAGTTCTCGGGAGTCGGCCTGTGGCTTAACCGGGACCAGGAGCAGGTCAAGGTGGTCACGGTCCTGGCCGGCAGCCCGGCGGAGTTAGCCGGGATCCTCGCCGGCGACGTGATCACCACGGTCGACGGGAAGTCGGTGTCGGGTTTGCTGCTGGACGAGGTCGCTCAGAAGATTCTCGGAAAACCCGGCACCCAGGTTCGTATTAGCATCTTGCGCGACGGCGGGGATGCACCCGAGGAGTTTCTTCTCAGCCGCAAGAGGCTCGAGCTGCCGTCGGTCAAATCGAGCTTGAAGGGCTCCGTGGGGGTCATAGAGCTGGTGTCCTTCACCGGCGGCGCCGGTCAGAAGGTCCGGGATGCGATTCGCTCCCTGGAAGGCCAGGGGGCCAAGGGATTCATCCTGGACATGAGGGGCAACCCGGGGGGCGTGCTGGATCAGGCGGTCGAGGTTGCGAGCCTGTTCCTCGACGGTGGCGTGGTGGTCGCCTACCGTGAGCGGGGCAAACAGGAGGTCATCTTCGAGGCTGAGGGCCGGCAGCAAACCAAGCTGCCGCTGGTGGTTCTGGTCGACGAGGGGTCGGCGAGCGCATCGGAGATCGTCGCCGGGGCCATTCAGGATCGCCACCGAGGGCTGATCGTGGGCAATGAGACCTACAAGAAGGGCTCGGTCCAGCGGGTCTTCGGGCTTTCCGACGGCTCGGCGATAAAGCTCACGATCGCTTCCTACTTCACCCCATCGGGCAGGGCAATCGGCGAGAGGGGAGTGATTCCCGACGTGACGGTAGCCGAGCGCGACAGACAGCTGCCTCGAGCCACCGAGATCCTCTCGGGAATAGTGGCGGAGTCTCCGAGCCGGCCAACATCTTAGGCTCCCGTCCGGCCGGCGCCCCGGGGCCGCCGTAGTGGCCAAGAAGAAAAAGAAGGCCACTGCCGGTGTGGTCTCGAACCCGAAGGCCCGGCACGACTACACGATCCTCGACTCCTTCGAGGCGGGCATCGTCCTGCAGGGCAGCGAGGTCAAATCGATACGTCAGGGAAAGGCTTCGCTCCGGGAGGCTTTCGCAATCATCCGCGATGGCGAGGTGTGGCTGATCCAGATGCACGTCGCCCCCTACGCCGATGCGGGGTACTCCCAGCACGAGCCCTTGCGCAAGAGAAAGCTCCTGATGCACAAGCAGGAGATCGAGCGGCTGGCCCTCAAGATCAAGCAGCAGGGCCTGACCCTGGTGCCGCTTCGCCTCTACTTCACCCATGGGCTGGCGAAGGTCGAGCTGGGCGTCGCCAAGGGTAAAAAGATCTACGACAAACGTGAGGATCTCAAGGCCAAGGACGCCAAGATGCAGATCGACCGGATCATGGGCCGGCGCCGCTAGGCATTGGCTGGGAATTTCCCGGCCCCCGCCGGGCGTTACACTGGAAAGGCATGGCGTCGCCTTAGGGCGACACGATTGATACCGGCACTCAGGTGCCGGGCACCTTGATAACTGAGCCAGGGGGCGACTTTGGTTTCGAAGCCGGTCGTTTCGTCTGGAGGAAGCGGGCCGAGGTCCGAGGACCTCGTTAAACCTCTCGGACAACTAACTGAAACGTCGCTGCATAGCGAAGTTCCCGCCTAAGAAGGCGGGCGTTCCTACCGGAAGTGCCTGCGGTTCGGATAGGGGCGTCATGCAGCAGGCTGGCCTCGAGCACCCCCCGCCGGCGGGGTGCCGTGGTGAGATCAAAGCTCGGCTGGACACTGGGGAGCTTGTCTAGGGCAAACCCCGGGTCGAGATAAGAATCTAGGCTACGCCCGTAGATGCCCCAGAAGGAAGCTGTGCTCACGGGGGTTCAACTCCCCCCGCCTCCACGTTCGACGATGGCCCCCCGAAAGGGGGTCGTCGTCGTTTTCTCCCTTTGTTCGGGAGCTTTTGACTCGCCTCTAAGCGCCTAAGCCGAAGGAAGAAGCATGTGAGAAGCACCGCCCACACTGCAGTGTTCATGGACCCGAGGAAGGTCCACGCGCCCTCACCCAGGGCCTCTGAAATCGAACTAGCGCGAGTTTCCGGGCTCTGAACCCCCTCCCAGAAAAATGTTGAAAATCTT
>JBBDRH010000142.1:0-1451 GCA_040905645.1 Actinomycetota bacterium | reverse complement strand
TCGCCGCCCGCGGTCGCGATCACGCGGCAGGATCGGTCCCCAAAACGGCTCGCTCCGACGCACCCCGCCGAGGTCTTCGCCTCCAAACCGCTCCAGTTGATCCAGCACCAGTGCGTTACGCTGTCGATAAACCGAATCCCAGATCCGGCGTTTGCGCTGAACCTTCTGCACCAGCGGCTGGACTTCCACTTCCAGCGCCGTGCCGGAAAGCGCCCTGCCGGAATCACCAAAGCTCGTCCTGGGCGTCTCGCTCAGATCGAACAGCGTCCGGAACAGGAGCTGGACGTACTCCAGATGCAGCTGCACACCGCCACCCTGCAGCATATCCAGCAGGTAGGCCCGGGAATCTTCAGGCAGTTCCCAGATCGCTCCCTCGTCCGCGCGGATGCCATCCGAGCCGGAGACGTTCTCCAGCACCACGATCGGGTTCCCCGAGACCTGGAGTATCCGGGAGATGACCGTCATCCGCCGGTTGATCTCCCGGCAGACGTCCATCAAGTCGACCAGATCGCTCTCGCCCCACAGCTCATGCGGCTTTCCGAGATTCGGAAACAGAACGTATGGAATGCGACCGTATGGGTTATCCCGGTCGCTGATCACCTGGCCGTTGAGCTCGATCCGCAGCCGATCCACGGTCCAGTCCTCAACGACCTGAATTCGCCCTTTGCCGGGTAGCGCCAGATCAAACAGATCTTCGGCTTCCTCCGGCTGCAGGGCGTAGCGCTGAACAACACGCCGGACCTGCCGGACGTTTCCCGGCTGGCTCCAGGCCCAGAGGCCGGACGGATCAACCGATGACACCACCGGCCGCCCGATGTCGCTATCCCAGGTCACCTTGAAACAGCCGTCGCCGAGCACTGCGGCATCGAGCAACGTCTGAAAATCGAGCGTGTGCAGATCCTGCTCGGATGAAATCAGGTCCAGCCGTCGGCAGCACGGTGCCGTTGCTCGGGAGTCCCGCCAGCGTCATCCGGAACCTGGTGAATCACCAGCTCCGCGAAGACATAGCTGCCCACCTTGCGCACCAGCGCCCGGGCGTAGTTGGCCGTCAGCCGGGTCTCACCAGCCCGCGGCCGGCGGTCCCACTGCAGCCCCTCATAGAAATCGAGATAGGCCCGGTACCGGTTGAGCCGGTCGACATCCTGACCATCCAGCCAGTCCGACAGGCTACCGGCGACGAACCCGCCAGCAGTCGGCAGCAATGCCATCGTCCTCACCTGTCCTTTCTTGTGTTGATGATGGATGGTAGGGGGAGGCCCTCCCTCGGCTCCGCTCGGGACAGGCTCTCTCTGGCCTCCCGGTCGCCCACGGAGGGACGACCCTACCGACGATCGACCAAGGATTGAACAGCCCTCATCCCCAACCCTTCTCCCAATACTGGGAGAAGGGAGACACTCTTAACATATCTGATGGTTCCTCCCCTCTCCCCAGGTCGGGAGAGGGGCCGCGGG
>JBBDRH010000141.1:0-1454 GCA_040905645.1 Actinomycetota bacterium | reverse complement strand
GGGACTACTCGGGTTTCTGTGGGTGATTCCTCGCGGCCTTAGGCACAGCTTGCCTGTGGAGTAACAGAACGGGAAACGCCCACAAATCAGAAGGGTGACGCGCACGCACCGCTCGCTTAGGCTTCGGGGCTTATGACAGCAAACCGGAGCCAGGAGGGCACATGCGCGTCACTACTGCATTTAACAAGATGTTGGGGATCCGTGGAGCTACCGTCAGTGAGGTCACCTTCACCCCAGCGGGGGTGGTGGTAGATCTACGGCGCCGTTCCAAGCGGCTGGTCTGCCCCTGTGGATTCACGACCACAGCCGCCTATGACTCCTCGATCCGGCGCTGGCGCCATCTCGACCTGGGCGCCTGCCGACTGCTGCTTAAGAGCCAGATCCGGCGACTGGACTGCCGCCGATGCCACCGGGTACGCACCGAGCAGGTCCCGTGGGCCCGGCCGGGAGCCCGTCACACCAAGGACTTCGAAGACGTGGTTGCCTTTCTGGCCCAACGGGTCGACAAGACCAGCGTCGCCCGGCTGCTTAGGGTCTCCTGGGAAACGGTTGCCAACATCGTTGTGCGGGTGGTCGCCGACACCATCGACGACTCCCGCCTGAACGAGCTGTACCGCATCGGAGTCGATGAGGTCTCCTATCGGAAGGGCCATCGCTACCTCACGGTGGTTGCCGACCACGACCGCGCCGGCGCGGTGGTGTGGGCTAGCGAGGGCAGGAAGGCCCAGACGCTCAAAGGCTTTTACGACCAGCTGGGAGACGAGAGGAAGGCCAAGCTGCAGGCGGTGTCGTTGGACATGGGAAGCGCCTACGCCAAGGCCACCACCGACGAAGTTCCCCACGCCACCCAGTGCGTAGATCCCTTCCATGTCGTGCAACTTGCCAATGAGGCGGTCGACAAGGCCAGGCGGTGGGCCTGGAACCTGGAGCGGTCAGCCAATCAGCAGCCCAAGCGGGGAAGAGGCCGGCCGCCCAAGGGCTCACCGCCACCGGCGCCCAACCAGGCGCGGTCGTTAAAGCACACCCGCTGGGCGCTGCTCAAAGACCCCGAGCATCTAAGCGACGCCCAGTTGAAGGTACTTGACTCGCTGCGCCGTCAACGCTCCGTGCTTTACCGATGCTGGCAGCTCAAAGAAGGCCTGCGGGACCTCTATCGGCTGGCTCAACCCAAAGAGGCTGCCGCCCACCTAAAGCGGTGGCTGTCGTGGGCTTGCCGCTGCCGCATTCCCTCTTTCGTGAAGCTATCCGAGACGATCAGAGCAAACCGGGACCGCATCGTGGCTGCAGTCGAGCTGGGCCTTTCAAATTCGAAGCTGGAAGGGCTCAACAGCAAGATCCGCCTCATCAACCACCGGGGCTACGGCCACCACTCGGCCACGGCACTCATCGCGATGATCTACCTCTGCTGCGGTGGGATTACCGTCCAGCTACCCACAGAAAGGTGAGGAGAACCC
>JBBDRH010000140.1:0-8728 GCA_040905645.1 Actinomycetota bacterium | reverse complement strand
GCGATGGCATCGGCGATCTCTCCTCCGACGTGGACCATGACCTTCATGCCCGGATCAGGGATCTGTTGAGGGAGTCCGACGACGCCATCGACGAGGGCGATCCCGCCGAGGTTTGGCCCGAGTTCGAGGAGTGGCTCTACCGGCGGGTGACCGAGGAGGTGACCCGCAACTACACGTTGATGCACCTCAAGGCCAACGAGCTGGGCAAGATCGTGACCGAACACTTCGACCTCGGCAGGGACGATCTGGGCCTGGTCCTCGAGACCGGGGCCCCCGACGAGGCTTTGGATGCGGTGAAGGCCTCGGCTGCCGCAGACCTGGAGCGGATGAACGTCACATCGCAGGCGCTGTCGGTGCTGCGCGGCGGCTACATGGGGACCATGATGTTCGGGATGATCGCCCAGGGCCTTTCACTGGCGATGTTCAGTCCGGCTACGGTGGCCATCGGACTGGTGATGGGAAAGCGCGGCCTGGGCGAAGAGAAGAAGCGCCAGCTTGCGATGCGGCGCGGCCAGGCCAAAAATGCGGTGCGAAAGTACGTGGAGGAGGCCAGGTTCCTGGTGGCTAAGGACTCCCGCGACACGATACGCAAAATCAATAGGCAGCTCAGGGACCACTTTGCCGGGCTTGCCGAGGAGCTCCACCGCTCTACCAACGAGGCCGTGCTTTCCGCCCAGCACGCGGCATCGATGGGCCAGGAGGAGCGCGCCAAACACCTGCGCAATGTCGAGGCGGAGCTGCGCAGAATCATCGACCTGCGCCAGCGGGTCACCGCCGCCTTCCCGGAGTCCGCCTCCCCATGAGCGGTCCGCCGGGCCTCCTCGAGCAGGTTCGAGCTCTGGTTGCTTCCGCCACCGAGATCTATCGCGGCACTCCGGGTGAGGCCCGGCTTGCAACAGTCGAGGATCGGCTTGATGAGCCGCTGAGGGTTGCGATCGCCGGGAAGGTCAAGGCAGGCAAGTCGACCCTGCTAAACGCACTCGTCGGTGAGGAGCTTGCACCCACCAGCGCCCAGGAGTGCACCAAGGTGGTGACCTGGTATCACGACGGCAATACATACCGGGTGACGCTTCACCCTCATCGGGGCCCGCCGCGCCAGGTGCCGTTCTCCCGGGACGGCGGAGCCATCGAGATCGAGCTCGGTGCCACAGCCGCAGCCGATATCGAAAAGCTGGACGTGGAGTGGCCTTCCGCTTCGCTCAGGTCGATGACCCTAATCGACACTCCGGGCATCGCGAGCCTCTCAACCGATATCTCCGCCCGCACCCATGCGTTCCTCTCCCCCGGGGAGGACGAGGTGACGCCGGCCGACGCGGTCCTGTACTTGATGCGTCACCTGCACACCACCGACATCCGGTTGCTGGAGACCTTCCACGACGAGGCGGTCTCACGGGCAACACCCGTCAATGCGATAGGAATCTTGTCCCGCGCTGATGAGGTCGCGGTGGGGAGGCTTGACGCCATGGAGTCGGCTGCAAAAATCTCGGCCCGCTATCGGGGCGACCCCAAGGTCAGGCGTCTGTGTCAGACCGTCCTGCCCCTGGCCGGCCTCCTCGCCCAATCCGGGACGACTCTGAGGGAGGCTGAGTACCGGGCGCTGGCCTCCCTGGCTCGGGAGGCTCCGGCCAATATCGAAGCCCTGCTGATCTCTGCAGACCGCTTCGTGGGGGGCTCTGAGGTGGCCGGCCTCACATCGGAGGAGCGTGGGCACCTCATGGATCGTTTCGGGCTGTTCGGCGTGCGGTTGGCGATCGATTTGATTCGCCGAGCAGTGGTGGGCACGGCCGGCCAGCTTGCCGGCGAGCTCGTGAAGCGAAGCGGCCTGATCGAGCTTCGCCAAACACTCTCCAGCCAGTTCGCCGCACGTCGGGATGTGCTGAAAGCGCGCTCCGCGCTGATGGCGCTCGACGGTGTCCTTCACGACCTGCCTCTGCAGGGAACCAGCCAGCTGGCGGCCGAGGCCGAGCGGGTCACCAGCGGTGCTCACGAACTTTCCGAGCTGAGCCTGCTCAACGCCGTGAGGAGTGGCGGTGTGCGGCTGAAGCCCGATGAAGCCGAGGCACTGGAGCGCCTCCTCGGAGCCTGGGGCACCTCCCCGGCTGCCCGGCTAGACCTATCGAGCGAGGCAGATCCCGGCGCGATTCGAATCGCGATCCAGGGGGCGCTGGCGAGGTGGCAGCGCAGAGCCGAGAACCCGCTTTCCAGCCGTACTACCGCGGAGGCAGCCAGGGTGGCCGTACGAACCTGCGAAGGGCTGATGCTTCACCTGGTATCGGCTACCTAGCAACCGACAGCAGGGTCCGCAACTCGGAAAGAAGCTCTGCCCGGCTTGTCGCTCCTACTCGCTGACGAATCTTTGCCACGTGGTGTTCGACAGTTTTGGGCGATATGAACAGCTGGGCGCCTATCTCCTTGTGAGTCAACCCTGCCACCACCAGAGCCGCCACCTGACGCTCACGGTCCGACAGCGCCGTAAACGACGGAACGACTCCGCGCTCGAGGGTCGGCAGGGATGCGGTGAGCTCCCTGGCTCGTTCCAGTAGCGAACGGCTGAGGGCCGGGTCGGACGATCTGGAGGCTGCGCTGCCCGCTAAACGGGAAGCCTCCCAGCCAAGGCCCACTCTTTGAAGCTCGGCCGCTGCGTTCCGGATTCCCTCGGGATCGATTCTTCCCGTCAGGCTCTGGGACCAGGCGCCCCCCGCCGGCTGAACGCCGCCGGCGCCCGCCGAAACCGGCACAACCTCGGCCAGGGCCTCCGCGGCCAGGCCCGCTCCTGCCACGTCTCCGGCAGCCGCCGCCGCTTGAAGCCGGCTCCAGCGCAGCGGCAGCACCCACAGCGCCGGGTTGCCCAAGCCAAGACAGACCTCCTCCAGCTCGGCCACCTTCGATTCGGCCAGACTGTCGCCGCCCAACCCCGCTGCCGAGCAGGCAAGCTCGCCTATGAACTCGCCGGAAAATAGGTCGGCTGGGTGGCGTCTGAGCACTCCGGAAGCGCGGGCCCAGGCGCGGTTGAGCTGCTCGTGATCGCCGGCCCGGCGAGCGATGCCCACCTCCATCGCGGCCGCGGCCAGCTGATCTCTCAAACACAGCTCGGGGGTGGAGCGAGCTGCTTTTTCGAGCGCAGCTTCTGCCATCGCCCACCGCCCGGTCCTCAAACCAACCCAGCCGAGCAGCAGACGATGACGAGCGGCGAAGGCTGCTCCGCCGGCGGAGGTAGCGATAGCCCGTTCCAGGAGTTGCTCGGCAACCGGGAAGTCCAGCGCGGCGATGGCGGTGAGCGCCCCGAGGGCGTGGGGAGTGTCGGGCATGAGGGCGGTCCGCTGCCCCGCCTCCAGAAGCTCCGCCGCTTCGAGGAAGGACCCGATCGCGGCACGAGGCTCGTAGCCAACCGACTCCAGGCAGCCGCGGGCCACCAGCCCCGCTACGACAGTCACCAGAGGAGTCGCTCCTCCCAGAGCCCCCTCCGCTTCCCGCCACTTGGCCGCTGCCAAACCCCCTTCACCGGCCGCGACCCGGCCTGCGACTGCATAACATGCCGCTTCCTGCGGCGTTTCCACCCCGCCGCTCGTTGCCAGCGAATCGTAGATATCCGCCGATCGCCGCCACAGACCCCGGGAGGGAAGCACCGCGGCGAGAACGGCGAGGGCGCGCTGTCTCTCGGGCGCGTCCGAGTCGCCGATCACCTGATCGGCTCTGCCCAGCGCCTCGTCCAGCGCGCCGGACAATGCGGCGGCCTCGGCCCGCCGGGCGGCCAGTGCCGTGGGGTCGGCGCCCGCAGCCACCGCCTCCGAGTACCAATCCACGGCCATGTCGGGTGCATCGAACAAAGCCTGATCGCCCGCCTGCACCAGCAGGGCCGCGACCTCGGACCCCTTGGCCTCGGCCGCCACCAGATGTTCGGCTATCAAGCTGACCTGCGCTCCCCGCTGGACCAGGATGCGTGCCAGCCTGAAGTGGAGATCCCTCTGGGTGAGCAGCGGGGTAAGCGCGTCGACTGCTTCGCCCACCAGCGGCAGCAACACAGGCCGGCTTGGGCTGAGAAGGCCGGCGTCGCGCAGGGCGGTCACGGTCGTCCTGAGCTCGTTTACGCTCAAGCCGAACAGAGCTCCAAGGAGCTCGTCGTCCAGGGAGGTTCCCACGGTGAGTCCGGTGACGATGAGGCGAGCGGCCGGCTCGAGCTGTGCCAGTTTGGTGACCACAATCTGAGAAGCGACCGGCGGCAGGATACCGGGGTCCCGCATCAGTCTCCCCCGTTCGATGACCCCAGCTTCAACCCATGCCTGCGTGAGTCTGTCTATGTAGAGAGGAACTCCCTCGGTTCGCACCATCAAAGCGTCAACTGCCGCCTGGTCCACTGGGCAACCAAGGATTCCACCCACGCGTTCGGCAACCTCCGGAGGCGTGAGCGGGCCGAGCTGCATAATCGGCTGGCTGCGCGATAGCACTGCATCCAATGCCGCGAGCTCAGGATTGTCCTGTACCGGGCGGTGAGCCACCACCAGGCCTATTCCTTTTTCGCCGGCTCGTTCGGCGACTCCCACGAGCACGCGTAAAGACTCGGTGTCGAACCACTGGGCGTCGTCCACCAGAAGGAAGGCTCGTTCGGCCGACAGCTTGTCCACGATGTTGTGCCTGAAGGAGCGGTCGGTGCCGGTCTGAGCGATCCCGAGGGAGTCACACAGGTCCTCGAGAGCACCGTAGGCCTGGCCCTGTTCGAGGGAGTGTCCGGTCCAGGTGTAGACCGGACGGCTGCCTTCCGCACAAATTGCCGAAAGTCTGGCCAGAAGCTGGCTCTTGCCCATCCCGCCTGTACCCACAACGACGGCGACCGGGGCCAGGTTGTCCGCTATCGCAGTCCTGATGGACCTCAGGCCGGCAACCATTCTGGCAGCCCTCACTTGCTTGTAATCCGGGGGCAAAGCTTACATCCCCAAGGTCCGGAGTTTGATGGCGTTCGGACCTTTGATGAGGCGGCCGGTTAGTTGACACTCCCTGGCATCTGCGGCATCCTGTGAGGTAGACAACGGACAGGAGTCTGATAGTGACGCGGTACGAATCGGAAAGGAGCCCCCAGGGGGCGCTGGGTCTTCTCCTCGTATCGTGGTAGCGCGCGCCTGCAGTTCTGGGCGAGCGCTACAAAACCTCTCGATTCGAGAGGTTTTTTGTTTTCCACGGCACCGAAGGTGGCGTTAACAATTGGCCGGCCGAAGGCCGTCCCAGCATTTCAATGCGAGCGCAGCGAGTTGAGGAGAGTGAAGAGAAAATGAGCGAGGTCACCGGGGCAAAGGCCCTCTTCCTGGCGCTCGAGGCCGTCGGTGTCGAGCACATCTTCGGAATCCCGGGAGGAGCGATCCTGCCGGCCTACGATCCCCTGATCGATTCGTCGATCAAGCACGTCCTGTGCCGGCACGAGCAAGGTGCGGCCCATGCCGCCGACGGTTATGCCCAGGCGTCCGGCAAGGTGGGAGTATGCATGGCGACCTCGGGCCCCGGCGCCACCAACCTGATCACCGGACTGGCCTCCTCATTCATGGACTCCATCCCGGTGGTCGCCATCACGGGCCAGGTACCCCGCCCGGCCATCGGATTCGACGCTTTCCAGGAGTCCGACATCACCGGGATCTCGGCCCCGGTCACCAAACACTCCTTTTTGATTCTGGATCCCGAGGACATCGCCCAGACGATTGCCGAAGCGTTCCACATCGCAGGCACCGGCCGTCCCGGACCCGTCCTGGTCGACATCCCCAAGGATGTCCTGCAGGCCAAGTTCAACTACAGGCCTGCGGGCAAGATCGACCTGCCCGGCTATCAGCCGGTCACCAAGCCCAACCACCGTCAGATCAAAGAAGCTGCCAGGTACATTGCCGAGGCCGAGCGCCCGATCCTGTACGTTGGCGGAGGTGTGATCAAAGCCGGTGCTTCCAAGGAGCTGGTCAAGTTCGCCGAGCTGACCCGGATCCCGGTCGTGACCACGCTGATGGCGCGCGGGGTCATGCCCGACGATCACCCTCTGTGCCTGGGAATGCCCGGGATGCACGGCAACTACACCGCGGTGACCTCGCTGCAGCGAAGTGACCTGCTGATCGGCATCGGGCCCCGCTTCGACGACCGGGTAACCGGAAAGCTGGCGAGCTTCGCACCCCTGGCCAAAATCATCCACGCCGACATCGACCCCGCCGAGATCGGCAAGAACCGCAAGGCCGACGTCCCGATCGTAGGTGACGCCAAGGCGGTGCTGGAGGACCTGCACAAGGCGGTCGAGGATCGATTCGCCAAGCACGGCACTCCCGACTACTCCGCATGGCGGGCGCAGGTCGATGAGTGGAGAGCGAGCTTCCCGTACAGGTACACCCAGACCCAGGATGGTCCGCTGAAGCCCCAGTACGTCGTCGAGCGCATCAATGAGCTGACCGGGGGCAACGCGATCTACTGCGCCGGCGTCGGCCAGCACCAGATGTGGGGCTCGCAGTTCATCCACTTCAAGCGCCCCCGCACCTGGATCAACTCCGGCGGATCGGGTGCGATGGGCTTCGGCACCCCCGCGGCGATGGGCGCCAAGGTCGCGATGCCGGACGACGAGGTCTGGTGTATCGACGGAGACGGCTGCTTCCAGATGACCTGTCAGGAGCTGGCGACGATGGCGGTGGAGAGGATCCCGGTCAAGATCGCCATCATCAACAATGCCTATCTGGGCATGGTCCGCCAGTGGCAGGAGCTGTTCTACAACGAGCGCTACAGCCAGGTTGAGTTCGGCTGGGACATCCCCGACTACGTCAAGCTCGCCGAGGCATACGGCTGCATCGGCCTGCGTGTGGAGTCGGCCGATGAGGTGGACGCCGCCATCGAGAAGGCTCGCGGCGTCAACGACCGCCCGGTGGTGATCGACTTCCGCTGCGACCCGAAGGAGATGTGCTACCCGATGGTCGCCGCCGGAAGCTCCAACGACGACATCATCCTCGGCCCCGAGTTCGAGAAGGACGAGCCTGTGCAACACGAGCAGGGCGACCACCTCTACTCCGAGGACGAGGAGGAGCGCGGCAGATGAAGCACACCATCTCAGTCCTCGTCGAGAACAAACCCGGCGTGCTGGCCCGCGTAGCGGGACTCTTCGCCCGCCGCGGCTTCAACATCCACTCGCTGGCCGTCGGCACCACGGAGAGCCCGAACGTCAGCCGAATGACGATCGTCGTCGATCTTCCCGAACGCCCCCTGGAGCACGTGACCAAGCAGCTCTACAAGCTGATCAACGTGTTGAAGGTCATCGAGCTGGACCCGGCCTCGTCCGTGGAGCGGGAGCTGATGCTGATCAAGGTCCGGGCGGTCGCCGAGGTCCGCGGCAAGATCATCGAGCTCGCCGACGTCTTCAGAGCCAAGATCCTCGACGTCGGCGCCGACGCGATGACCGTCGAGGTTACCGGCGCTCCCGAAAAGCTGCAGGCCTTCGAGGACCTGGTGGAGGGATACGGAATAATCGAGCTGGTCAAGGGGGGCCGGGTTGCCCTGGCCCGGGGATCCAAGTCAATCAAGGACCGCACCCTGCGGGTTGCCGGTTAACCATTCAGAAAGGCATTTACTCAAATGGCCACGATGTACTACGAGAAGGACGCCAATCCGGAGGTGCTCAAAGGGCGCCCGATCGCCATCATCGGCTTTGGGTCCCAGGGCCATGCGCATGCCTTGAACCTGAAGGACTCGGGCTTCGACGTAAGAGTCGGCCTGCGGGAGGGCTCCTCGTCATGGAAAGCCGCCGAGGACGCCGGACTCCGGGTGCTGACCACGGCCGACGCAGCCAAAGAGGCCGAGGTGATCATGGTCCTGGTCCCCGACCAGCACGCCAAGGCGGTCTACGACGAGTCAATAGCTCCCAACCTCAACGACGGCGACGCCCTGGTGTTCGCCCACGGGTTCAACATCCACTTCGGCCGGATCCAGCCGCCCGCCAGCGTCGACGTGTTCATGGTGGCCCCCAAGGGGCCCGGCCACCTGGTGCGGCGCACCTTTTCCGAGGGCATGGGGACCCCGGCGCTGATCGCGATTCATCAGGATGCCACCGGCACCGCCAAGGACACGGGCCTTGCTTACGCCTACGGGATCGGCGCAACCCGGGCCGGTCTGATCGAGACCACCTTTGCCGAGGAGACCGAGACCGACCTTTTCGGCGAGCAGGCGGTCCTGTGCGGCGGGCTGACCCGGCTGATCCAGACCGGCTGGGAGACCCTCGTGGATGCCGGGTACCAGCCCGAGATCGCCTACTTCGAGTGCCTGCACGAGGTGAAGCTGATAGTCGACCTGATCTACGAGGGCGGGATGGCCAAGATGCGCCACTCCATCTCCGACACCGCCGAGTACGGCGACCTCACCCGGGGAGGCCGGATCGTCACCGACGAGACTCGCGAGGCGATGGACAAGCTGCTGGTAGACATCCAGAGCGGCAGCTTCGCCAAGGAGTGGGTCTCCGAGGCAGATGCCGGCGCTCCCAACTTCCAGAGGCTTCGTACCGAAGCTGCGGCACATCCGATCGAAAGCGTCGGAAAAGAGCTGCGCTCGATGATGTCGTGGCTGCAGAAAGACTGATCATGAGACTTGACGATCCTTTTGTTTTGAAGAGGCTCCTCGCCCTTCGGGGGCTCGGGTCGCTGCTGGCGAAGATGCGACCCGGAGCCTGAGCCGGAACTAGTGCGGTGACCACTAACGTTGACGTGTTTGGGGCGCGTGAAGTGGCGTCAGG
>JBBDRH010000139.1:0-1457 GCA_040905645.1 Actinomycetota bacterium | reverse complement strand
TGCGCACCTCGTGGGGCAGGGCGTCTTCTCGAGTTGGGAGGACGAAGCCGAGTTCAAGAAGATATTCATCGCCGAGGACTCGGGAACGATTGCCTGGCCGGGAGGGCTCGATGTGGCGCCGGATGGCCTCCGGCGGTGTCTTCACGCCTCCCTCAGCCCCCAGAGATGAGCGGGCGGGCGGTCCGGTAGCCGACGACCCCATCGGGGAACAGCAGGCTCCCGACCTCCCAGAGCCCGGCCCCGCCCGCCATCCCTCTGTCCCAGCCGGCTCACGAGCTTTCGGATCGTGAACGACTCTCAGTTGTCCCAGGGGTGCGTCGTCCTCGCAACGGGAGCATCTCTCAACCTGCTGGGCGTGGGCGTAAAGGTGTGCGCCATTGACGTACACATTGCGCGGGCCCCATACTTGAATGGTCTTCAAAGAGACGCCGGTTTTCACGAAGCAGGTCGGGAGGCTGTTGGACCAGGAATCGTACCGGTTCCTTCAACTCAGGCTGCTTTCCGACCCGGAGTCTGGCGAGGTGATACAGGGAACAGGCGGGCTTCGGAAACTTCGGTGGCATGGATCGGGTCGCGGTACGCGGGGAGGGACGCGGGTGATCTATTTTTGGCACGTGCAAGAGGCAGTCATCTTGCTCTTGTTCGCCTACGCCAAGAACGACCGGGATGAGCTCACGCAGCGGCAGCGCCGCACTCTGGCGGCGCTCGTCCAGGAGGAATTGGAATGAATGATGAACTCTTCGAGGAACTGCTCGAGAGTGTGCGTCAGGGAGGCGCCATTCTGCGCGGCGACTCGGAGCCGAGTGCGATGACCTCGTTCGAGTCTCCGGACGTCGCGGCGATCCGGGCGGAGTACCGCCTGTCGCAGGCGAAATTCGCCGCGCTCCTCGGCATCAGCGTGCGCACCCTTCAGAACTGGGAGCAGGGACGACGGCAGCCGCACGGACCGGCCAGGGTCCTCCTCCGCGTTGCTGCCAAGCATCCCTCGGCGGTTCTGGATGCGGTGAAGTAGGCCCGACGATCGCGCGGTACTCGCAGCAAGGTTTTCTGGAGACGGCGCCTGCAGGGTATACCACCACCCCCGGGCTACAAAAGCGCGAGCAGTTCCTCCGGCCGGGTGGGCGGCACCGGGCTGTTCGCGAAGTCCCGCTCGTTCCGTGTGACGACGTGATCGACCCCCGCTTTCAGCCCGGCGGCGGCTTGAAGCGCATCCTCGAAGTCTTCGATGGGGAGCACGAGCGCCTGCTGGAAGTCGGCCTTCTCCACGGGGATGACCTCGACGAGCTGCAGCAGATCGGTGATGGCGGCGGCCGCCACGTTCCGCCCTCGGCTCTTCATGACGACGTAGTGGATGGTCGGCAACGTATGCCCGGCCACGTATCCCTCCACTCGACCCTGTTCCACGGCGGCCAGGACCCGAGCTCCCGCGAGGTGCCACGGCGCCCGGGCCAGCACGA
>JBBDRH010000138.1:0-1462 GCA_040905645.1 Actinomycetota bacterium | reverse complement strand
TTCCCGAGCAGGTAATCCAGAACGAACACCGGCACAATGGCGCCGACCTTGAGCTTCCGGACGAGGTCCTTCCGGACCACCTTCCCGGCAAACACCTGGTTCAGCTTGTCGTCCAATGCATCGCGGAGGGGGGGCTGACGTTCGGCCATCAGATGCTCAGACTCACGTTGAGGTTTTTGGACTGCGCCATGACGGCATCGGTCTCGGCATCGAATACAACGAGCCTTACCGTTTTGCAGTCGTCCCTGCTCAGCATGAGGCCGACTGTGGCGGGCTGCCCCGGCGTGAGCTCAATGCGTTTGGTGCGCGGGTCCATCGTGGCGCCTTGCACCATCCCGGCCTCACCAACCTGCTCCGCCTCATGCAGAAGGACTACGCGGACGCCGTGGGGTGCTGCGAAAAGATCAGCCGCGAGTTCCACCCTCACCCCCAACGTTCGGTTCGTGATCCGCTCGGGCACATCATGGAGTCGAACCTTTACCTGCGGACCAGGCGCGGCGGAGCTCTTCTCCATCTTTATCGTCAGCAGGGGAACGATCATCTCCTGGAGGCTGAGGCCCCCGTGGTGGTATCGAAGATCTCCACCTGAAAGAAACACCCCGCGGCCAGTCGGAAAGACGAAGTCGAGGTCGGTATCGTAGCCGAGATCCGCTCCGGAGACCCGGATGGCTCCCGCCGGTGTGTCTCCGCCTCGTCCGGCCCAGCAGCGGCGATGAAGGTCCACCCTGTCCCCTCCGGGCGCTCCAATCTTCATGTCGTCGTCCTGCGTCACGTCCAGGAGGTGACCGTGATCTGCGGACACAACGAAACGACTGAGCCCGGTCTGGCTCAGCCGATGGATGGCGCGGGCTAGATTGGGGATGACCGTGGCCATGGCCTGCTGGGCCACCAGGCCAACCCCGGCTTCCCCCACCGCGTCGATGTCCTGCGAACGCACGAGCACGAGCCTCGCGCCCTTCACCTTCTCAGCGAGCGCCTTCGGTGAGTGATGCAGCACCGTTTCCAGACGTAGCTCCACACAGCCGGGCACCTTGGTCTGCAGGTGCTTCCAGCGCGCGGGCCAATCGGGGAGCACGACGTCATCAATAGCTCCGGCCACAGCGGAAGCGGTCTCCCGAACCGAGAACGACGTCGAGGCACACGGAAGGAGAGCAGCCATCCCTACTGGGGTGATGGTGGGAATGGCCGCTACGGCGGCCCTCAGGTCAACCTGGTCCGCCTGGTCCAGTCGGTCCGCAAGCTCCCGTGCCATCTCAAAGCGAAAGGCATCCACCACGAAGAAAGCCACGGGGCTCTGCTCCGGCCGGACGTTCTCGTCGAATATCCGAGTCTGCGGGAGATCCCACCCCGCGTCCCATTGGCGGTTGGACAGAGCCGAGACGAAGCCCTCCGTCATGACACGGACGCATTCCGCATACGCGGCTCGCACCTTGGTCACAGCTTGCGCATCCACGGGCTCCTC
>JBBDRH010000137.1:0-8799 GCA_040905645.1 Actinomycetota bacterium | reverse complement strand
CAGCTTTCGGGCCAGAGTCCTATCCTTGCCGACCTGGGGGAAGGCCTGCCTCACGTACTGCTGGGTTATCGTCGACCCACCCTGGAGAATCCGCCCGCCGTCCCAGTTGGCTTTGGCGGCACGGATCATGCCTCTGACGCTGAACCCCCGGTGGTCGAAGAAGGTGCGGTCCTCTGCGGCGATCACGGCGGCCTGGAGATGGGGCGAGATCTGCGTCAGGGGCACCAGCGTCCGGTTCTCCTCTCCATGGAGGGTGGCGATCACCTGCCCGTCGGCTGCTAGAAGCTTCGACGACTGTGCCGCCGGAGCGATCTGGGGAAGAGGCAAGCTTGCCAGCCAGACGGCGGCCACCAGCGCGCCGCCCGCGGCTACGGCGACCGCGGCAGTAGGCCACCTCCAACCAAAATCCAGCGAAGGCCACCTGATGCCGTCCAACTGCCACCTTATGTTTGCCCACGCCCCCTTGAGCGTCTTCACGGTGGGTTGAAAACCCTAGTGCTCGCCGGGATCTCGCGGAGCGGCGGCAGCCGGTCGCGCAGGGGGCTCGGGAGAGTGACCTACGTCGGCGACGCCTTGCCCGCCGGTGGCGCGCGGGCCGATCGCCTCTCCATCCGTCTGGGAAGGCCCCTCTTTGCTGAGGCGCAGTCCCATGTTGGCAAGGACGGCCGAGAGGTTCTCCTGCGCCTTGCGTTTCTGGAACTCGGCCATCGGGCTCGCCTTTCGTAGCTTTGGCCGATCCAGTTTATTAGATCGGGGCGGCCCCTCGATTTCGGAGGTTCAGCCGATGTGTTTGCTCTGCATCAGGCCCTTGATCAGATCGTGACACTGCTGAGCCCTGGCCGCGTCCTGTTCTTTGCACTGTTTCAGAAATGCGACGACGTCCTCGTGATCGTGGGCGTCCTGCAGATACCTGTCGTACACATCGCCGGCCTTCATCGCGTGGTACTGGATGCTGATCAAGTCGTAGACGATGTCGTCGGTGACAGTGTGCTCGTTGCTCATGGCGCCTCCTTCAGTACGCGTGCCCGCACCAAGGCGTGCCGGCATCACGATCGATCGGGATCGTACCCAGTTGGCGCTCTTCTCAAATGTCGTGGAGAGTCGGTCACTCTCAGTGGGTGAAAACGTTCCGAAATAGGCGCATTTTGGGGAACAAATAGCTCCTGAGATCCGTAATTCGAAAGGAGCAGAGCAATGGAATGGGTTAACTTTTTTCTCTCGCTCGCCATAACCGGGCTGGTGATCGGTGGGCTTGCCCGGCTGGTGCTGCCGGGACGTGAGGCCATAGGGATGTTCGGGACGATACTCGCGGGCCTGGCAGGCTCGTTTGTGGGTGGAGTAGCGGCGCGTTTGCTTTTCGGCAGCGTCAACTGGCTGGTGGCCCTGGGGCTCGCGGTGGCCGGCGCCGTACTGTTCATCCTCCCCTTCAGAGTGTTCATCGTCCAGCCTACCCAGCCGGTGGTAGTCGATCGTGACTATGTCCGGCCCGGCCTGCTCAGCAGACGCCGCCGGCTCTTCTAAGAGGAGGGGGCCGCCGAACGCACCCGCTCCCGCGACTCGCGCAGGGCTTTGGGGGTGGTGGGTACCGCCAGGCGGAGCGCTGCGAAGTACGCCCTTGTCAGCGGGCGGGCGAGAGGGGAGGCCTCCAGCCGGAGCATCTCCCGGCCCCAGTCGGGAAGGAGGTCGGTCGCCGTGCGGGCGAAAAGGGTGTAGGCGATACGAACGGCGGCCGCCGAGGCGGGCTTCAGGATCCTGCGTTCCAGGGAGGCGGCGCCCAGCGCCGGCATCAGGTCCTCCCAGCCCTTTACCAGAGCGGCAGCCGCATCGCGAACCGTGGGGCTGTCGCCCTTGCCGCCGTCGAGCACCCATCGGGCGGAATCGAGGGCATCCTGGCTTGCCTCCAGCTCCGGGCGAACCCGGCGGAAGTACTCCTCGACCTCAGGCCGGGACCGAGGGACGTTGGTTGCGCCGAGCATCTCGGGCACTCGGGCCACCGTGTCCCAGTAGCCATCCTGCTCCGCCGGGGAGACCGGGTCGGGAGCGTAGCGAAGGTGTCCGTCCAGAAAGCCTCCGTAGATGGTGACGTGCGTCCACACGGCCAGGTCGCCATCGGTGGCGCGATAGGGCTTCCCGTTGGGAGCGGTTCCGGAGACTCTGAGATGCAGCCGGTTCACGTAGTCCACGGCGCCCATCGCCACGGGAGTGGACGCGAAGGCGGTGGCCATCACAAACGAGGCGGTCCTGGCCAGGCGGCCGATGGGGTCCTTGCGAAATATCGAGTGGTCCAGCGTGCCGGCCAGCACCTGGGGGTGGAGCGTTCCGAGGATCAGCCCGCTCATGCCGCCCACCAGCGCCGAGGGCCAGTCCGCACCCACCTTCCACGCGATGCTCCCGGGACCGAACAGCCCGGGGTCGCCGGGAGGGTCGGTGTACTGGATCCCGGGAAGCTGGCTCACCTCGAAGGGAGCCTGGACCACATCTCCCAGTCGCCGGCGGAGCTCGAGCAGCCTGTTCACGACCCTAGCTTGCCACCCGAGACGCCGGCTTGCAGAGCTACCCGGCTTTGCGGACTCGCCCGGACCCGAAGGCCCTCTGGCTAACCTGCGGCTCGCCGCTGTAATCGACCGAGCCCGACCCGCTCAACTCGGCACGCAGGGTGTCCGAGACCGCCAGCTGCGCGTCCCCGCTGCCCGACACCTCAGCAACCGCCCGGGATACCTGGAGGCGGCTCCCATCGAAGTTCCCAGAGCCGGTGAGGGAGAGATCCAGTTCGCCGGCCTGCCCCGCGACCGCTGCATCGGCGGAGCCGAGACCGGCAAACCTGAAGCTGGGCTCGTCGATGCCCTCGGCCTCGATGCTGCCGCTGCCGGTGGCCTGCAGCACCCCCAGCCGGTCCAGCGAGAGGTGGTAGACGACCTCGCCCACGCCCGGCGGCTGGTTTCCCGGCCGGGTGCCGAGAGTCAGCTTCCCGTTGGTGACCTCCGAGGTGATCACTCCCAGCAGCTCATCGGGAGCTTCGATCCGGAGGGACTCCGGCCCCTTCGTGATCAGCAGGGTGCCCGGGCCCAGGAAATCGACGGAGACCACCCCCGCAATCGGGACCTCCGAGCCGCCGCCGGGCTGGGCCTCGAGCGAGGTGGTCCCATTGGGGGTTGTGCCGGCGGCCGGGGGAGTGGCCGGGCCGGGCGAATCGTTCGCATTGAAGCGAACAATTGCCAGAAGCAGGACGAATGCAGCCGCACCGGCCAGAAGCGCCTTCTTACGGGGGCTCATGGCTCTGGTCCTGTCGACGGCGGTTCGTGTTGCCAGGGTCAGCGTGCGGCCGGCAGGCGCCGGTCGCCCCGTGCTCGGAGTGGTCGGTTCGGCCGGGATTCCGGCCCGGCCGGAAGCCGGCTGAAGCGCTGCGGCCATCGCTCGAGCCGATGAGAACCGATGCTCGGGGAGTTTTTGGGTAGCCTTGTCGATCGCGCCGGCCAGGTCCTCATCGATCGTGGGGACCAGGCTCCGGATTGGGGGCACCGGGTCGTCCATGATGGCCCGGACCAAGCCGAGTGGCGTGTCTGCATGGAAGGGCGTGCGGCCGCTGAGGGCCTCGAAGCCCACCACCCCTATCGAGTAGATGTCGCTCCCAGGCCCGGCCGTCGAACCCATCACCCGTTCGGGGCTGAGGTAGGCGGCGGTGCCGACCAGGCTCCCGGTCTGCGTGAGGTTCTGCTCGGTGCTCTTGGCGATTCCGAAATCGGCGATCTTGGCCGTCCCGGAGGCGGTCAGCAGGACGTTGGACGGCTTGATGTCTCGATGGATGATGCCGGCGTCGTGGGCAGCTGCCACCGCCTCGAGCATGTCGAGGAGGATTGCCCGGACCCTTTTCTGCGGGAGCGGGCCCTCCGCCAACTCGTCGGCGAGAGTCCTCCCCGGCAGCCTCTCCATGACGATGTACGGGACCCCATCGTGCTCACCGGTGTCGTACACCGCGACGACCTTGGAGTTGACCAGCATCGCGGCAGACCGGGCCTCGTGCTCGAAACGCATGCGGATGTCGGTCTGCGCGGCCAGCTCGGAGTTGAGGACCTTGATCGCCACCCGGCGCTCGAGGCGGCGATCCCACCCGTCGTAGACGTTTCCCATCCCGCCCCGGCCCAGCAGCTCCCGGACCTCGTAACGGTCGGCGAGGCACTCGGGAACGGCCATGCGCCCATCCTAGTTGGGAGACTCGCCGGTCGAACGTGACCACGGGCGCCGTCCCCAGGAACGTCGGTTGCCATCCGGGTCCAGGGTGTTTGAAACCCGCCGGTGGCAGGCCCGCCCACGCTGCGGAGGTTATGCTCATTCTCTTTACCGGATCACCTCAGGAGAGCCGAGCAATGAGCGATGAGCGCAATCTGAAACTCCGCAGCAGTGACGTCACCGAGGGACCCAAGCGGGCCCCCGCCCGGGCAATGCTGCGTGCCGTAGGCATGAGGGACGCGGACTTCAGCAAGCCCATCATCGGTGTGGCGTCCTCCTGGAACGAGGTCACCCCCTGCAACCTGAACCTCGACAAGCTTGCCGACCGGTCCAAGGCGGGAGTCTTCGAATCGGGCGGCTACCCACTGGAGTTCACGACCATCGCGGTCTCGGATGGGATCTCGATGGGCACCGAGGGCATGCGAGCTTCGCTGATCTCCCGGGAGGTCATCGCAGACTCGGTGGAGCTGGTCGTCCACGCCGAGCGCCTCGACGGGGTGGTGACCATCGCGGGGTGCGACAAGAGCCTCCCCGGGATGGTCATGGCCGCGGTCCGCCTCAACCTGCCCTCGGTCTTCCTCTACGGCGGCACGATCATGCCGGGCAAGTTCCGAGGCAAGGATGTGACCATCCAGGACGTTTTCGAGGGCGTGGGGGCCCACGCGGCGGGCAAGATGACCGACGCGGACCTGCATGAGCTGGAGTCCAGCGCCTGTCCGGGGGCCGGGTCGTGCGCCGGACACTACACCGCCAACACCATGGCGGCTGCCGTCGAGGCCCTGGGGCTTTCTCTTCCCGGCAGCGCCTCGCCTCCGGCAATCACCGACCGGCGGGCCGAGTTTGCCTTCGCCTCGGGACAGGCCGTGGTCGATCAGCTGCGCGCGGGTATCACCGCCCGCGACATCGTGACCCGCCGCTCGATCGAGAACGCCATCGCAGTCGTGATGGCGACGGGAGGCTCCACCAACGCAGTCCTTCACATGCTCGCGATCGCCCACGAGGCAGGACTGGAGCTGGAGATCGACGACTTCGACAAGATCTCCCGGCGCGTGCCCCACATCGCCGACCTCCGCCCCGCCGGCCGTTTTGTCATGGCCGACTGGGACCGGGTCGGGGGGGTCCAGGTCGTGATCAAGGAGCTGCTCGACGCCGGTCTGCTTCACGGCGACGAGCTGACTGCCAACGGCAAGACTCTGGCCGAAAACGCGCAGGATGCTCCGGCCCCCGACGGCGAGGTGGTCAGGCCGCTCTCCCAGCCGATCCACCCCACCGGCGGGACCGTGATCCTCAGAGGCACGCTTGCTCCTGAGGGCTCGGTCTGCAAGGCAGCCGGCCTGGAGGGTGCCGACGTCATTCGCGGCCCGGCCAGGGTCTTCGACTCCGAGGACGACGCCTTCGAGGCCGTGGTCAACGACCGGATCCGCACAGGCGATGTCGTCGTCATCCGATACGAAGGACCGAAGGGCGGCCCCGGCATGCGGGAGATGCTCGCAGTGACCGGCGCGATCTTCGGGGCCGGCATGGGCAAGGAAGTCGCGCTGATCACCGATGGACGGTTCTCCGGTGCCACTCACGGATTTTCGGTGGGCCACATCGCCCCCGAAGCAGCCGACGGCGGACCCATCGCCCTGGTCAAGGAGGGGGATGAGATAGTCCTGGACATCCAGAACCGGATCATCGACCTGATGGTTGAACCCGCGGAGCTCGCCGAGCGCCTGAAGGCCTGGACCCGCCCGCCTGCTCGCTACTCGACGGGGGCTCTGGAGAAGTACGCCCGGACGGTCGGAACCTCGGCCAGGGGCGCGGTCACCACCGCCTGGGTACCGCAAGAAGCCTAGGTTGGCCGACGAAGGACCCGGTAAACCACCCGAGGTAGAGGTCCGCCGGTCGGAGCGCCGCCAGCGCACTGTCTCCGCACGGCTGAAGGACGGCAAGCTTGTCGTCTACCTTCCGGCCCGGATGTCCCCTGCGGAGGAGGCCGAGTGGGTCGAGAAGATGGCTGCGCGGTTTCAGGCGCGCAGCCTTCGGCGGCAGCTGAACTCAGACGGGGATCTGCAACGCCGGGCCCTTGAGCTCAACCGCGAGTACTTCGAGGGCAAGCTCAAGTGGAGCTCGCTCACCTACGTTACCAACCAGAACAATCGCTTCGGCTCCTGCTCGCCGGCCGATGCGACGATAAGGATCTCGGCAGCTCTGGCGACGATGCCCTCCTTCGTCAGGGACTACGTCATCGTGCACGAGCTGGCTCATCTCGAGGAGCCCAACCACTCGGCTGCGTTCTGGAAGCTGGTGAACCGTTATCCGCTAACCGAGCGAGCCAGGGGGTACCTGATGGGCAAGGGGATGGACGAGGCGACCTAGTGGCTTGTCAGCCAACGTTTGCGAGGTTTGGGGCGCGGGAGGTGGCGTCAGGCGAGGCCGCAGGAAGCCCTAATACTTTAGCCCGTATTTGGGCGACCGAGAACGAAGCATGGCGTCGCCTCACGCCGCCAAACGCCCCGAAGGTTGGCTGATATGGCACTAGCCTTCAGGCCGCTCTCATCCTTCCTTGCGGCGCCAGGAGGCCTTACGCTCGGGGACCACACGAAGCTGGGTCTGTTCTTTCCCCACCCCTCTCGACAGGATCTCGGCTCTGCCCTTGACCAGCACTCCCCACTTGGGCGGTCCGTGGACCAGGATCGCAACCCTGGGATCACGATCGATGTTGCGCAGCTTCTGCGAATCGGAGTTGGTTTCGAAGCGCAGCGCCCCGTCCTCGACGTTCATCCTGACCGGAGCGGCGTGAGGCGCTCCATCCCTGCCGATGGTGGTCACCACCGCGGTGCTCCCGCGGATCCGCTCGACCTCCCACTCCTCGAACTCGACCGGCGATCTAGCCTTCGGCAAACTTCCTCTTTCCTTCGGGATCTTTGGCGATGATCTCCACCTCGTTGCCCTCGGGGTCGTCGACGTAAAAGGTCCGTACCCCCTGTAGGACTGGGTGTATTCCGAGCCTCACGTCGTGCCCGGCCGCCCGGCAGCGCTCCTGGAGATCGTCGTAGCGTTGATGTTCCACCGCGAAGGCGAGGTGGTGAAGGACCCGCTTGGGTTTTTCGCGTGGAAATGGGTCGGCCTCGGTTGGGTGAGGCATCAAAACGATCATCCCCGGGATTCCAGATTCGCCGAGGCCTGCGCTCAAGAACTTGTTCTTGAAGTCGGGCTCGGAAATCAGCTTCAAACCGAACAGATCCCGGTAGAAGCCAAGGGTCTTGTCCATGTTGCGGGTCCACAGAACGATCTCGGCCAAGCCGAGAACGGTGCGCCCCTGGGGCTCACTGCTCAAGTGGATCTATGCGCCTGCTGTTTGAGCCGCGTGGCTGCAGCCTGGATGTCCGCATCCGCACTCATGCGGTGCGTGTCCCTCGTGGCTGCCGTGCTTCTGGCAGTAGTCGCTGCAGTATCCGTCCTCGCGGGCCTCACAATTACAGCCCTCGTGTCCGCATTGTGCCATCTGGCGTCTCCTTCCTAGCCGGGACTCTGTCCACGTCCCCAACATACAGTGATAGATACCCATCCGCGCTGGCGGAAGGCCCAAATCGCAATAAGCTCTAGTTCATGCCATCGGACGACCGGCTCAAGATCGGAATATCGCAGTGCCTGCTGGGCTCCCAGGTTCGTTACGACGGGGGGCACAAGGCAAACATTCACGTGCTCGAGGTCCTCGGCCCACACTTCGAGTGGGTGCCGGTATGCCCCGAAGTGGAAGCAGGAATGGGAGTGCCCCGGGAGCCGGTCACGCTTCGTGCGTTGGGAGAGGGTCTGAGGATGGCCGGCACCGCCTCCGGTACCGACTACACCGATGCGATGAACGAGGCCGCAATCCGGAAGATCGAGGACCTGGCCGAGGCGGGTCTGTCCGGATACATCCTAAAGAGCGGGTCCCCGAGCTGTGGGCTGGAGGTCCAGGCTGAGGGATCCGATGAAACCGTTAAAGGGTTGTTTGCAAAAGCTCTCACCGACGCCTTTCCCGCAATCCCGGTGATCGAGGAGACGCTGCTTGCGGACGCTGCGGCGAGACAGCTCTGGGTGGAACAGGTCTTCGCCTACAGCAGGCTGATGCAGTTCATGTGCAAGCCTCGCAGCGTGGGACAGCTGGCGATGGCTCATGCCCAGGCCAAGCTGCAGCTCGAGACGCACCTGAAGGGATCCTACGAGGACATCTCAACTCTCTTCCAGCAGACGTCCCGGATGTCCTACGACGAGCTGTGCGCCGAGTACCGGGTCAGGTTCATGGAGGTGATGCAGAAACCGGCAACGCTTGCCCAGCACTTCGACACATTCAAGGAGATCTTTGCGGCAATCAAGCCGGACCTCCAGCCGGGTGCAGTCAAGGAGCTGGCGCGGACTCTCCAGGACTACCGGCAGTCCGTCCTGCCTTTCGGCGTCCCGCTGATGCTGCTGAGGCACTATGTCCGTCTCCATGAGAATGGGATGCTCGACGGGCAAACCTACCTGGAACCCGGCCCGCGCGAGCTGCTGCTTCGCACGCAGGTCTAGGGCACAGGAACCGCCAAGTCCACCGCCCTTCTGGCG
>JBBDRH010000136.1:0-8838 GCA_040905645.1 Actinomycetota bacterium | reverse complement strand
CACGGCAAGGTGCTGCTGGTCGAGATGACGCTGGCGGAAGATTCGCCGGTGGTGGGAAAGGTGGTGGGCGAGGTCAACCTCCCCCGGGACACCTCACTAGTGGCGATAGTGAGGGCCGGTCACGTGATTGCTCCACGCGACGAGACTCCGCTGATGGTGGGCGATGAGGTGCTCGCGCTGGCCACCGCCGAAACGATGGGGGAGCTGGAGCTGGTGCTATCGGGTACGTTGACCAGGGGGAGCGAATCCTCCGAGGAATTTGCGGAGGACTACTCTGCGACCGAAAGAAGCTCGTAAGCCGGGTTGATGATCTGAAGGGGTCCCGGCCGGAAGGCCCCGACGGTTCCCTCGAGGACCATGCGGGTCCCTAGATCGATACCCGGGATGGCCCGTCGCCCCAGCCACACCCCTACGATCCTCTCGGTTCCGTCGTAGACGGTCACTTCGAGAGTCTGGGAGTAGGTGGTGGGCACCAGCTTGATGCTCTCAACCACGCCCGCCACTCTGCGGCGGGAGTTCGGAGTACAGTCGACCGCGTCCTCGACGCCGCCGACCTCGCTGATCCACTCTCGCGTCTGATGAGCATGGATCTCTTCCGAGGTCTCGCTCAACCGTCCCAGGATTCCCATATACATCATCTTATTAGTACCCCGATCATGTGTGCGGCAAAGGTAGCCAGAACCGCAATCACCCTTGTGCCCACAACGCAAGCCTGTAGCACCGATTGGGAGTGCGGGGAATATTTCTTGGGCCGGCAGCCTTAGGGGCTTGACGCCGCGATTTGTATCCAGACGGGGCTTGCCGGCCGTTGTTTACCTTCGAAGGGGGAAGTTTCGGCAACTTGACAGAATCGTAAATTCGATTAACTCTGCCCAACCTAGCCTATGTCTGAAAACCTCATGGTGGTCGAATCTCCGGCCAAAGCGAAAACCATCGCAAAGTACCTCGGCAAGGACTTCAAAGTTCTTGCGTCGGTGGGTCACGTCCGTGACCTTCCCATCAAGACCCTTGGAGTCGATGTCGACCACGACTTCGCCCTCGAATACGTAATAAATGAGGACAAGCGCAAGGTCATCAGCGCAATAGCCAAGGCTGCGAAGAGCGCCGACGCCGTCTACCTAGCAACCGACTACGACCGTGAGGGCGAAGCGATTGCCTGGCATATCACCGAGAGCTGCAAGATCCCCGAGAACAAGCAGCGCCGGGTCACCTTCACCGAGATCACCCGCAAGGCCGTCAACGAAGCGGTCCAGAACCCCCGTGCGATCGACCACCGGTTGGTCGATGCCCAGCAAGCGCGGCGCAGCATCGACCGGCTGGTGGGCTACCCCGTCTCACAGCTGGTCTGGCACAAGATTCGCTACGGCCTTTCCGCCGGCCGGGTCCAGAGCCCCGCTCTGCGCCTGGTGGTGGAGCGAGAGCGCGAGATCGCCGGGTTCACGGCTATCGAGTACTGGACCCTCCAGGCGCTGCTCGCCACCGCGCAGGAGGAGGAGTTTGTAGCCACCCTGGTTCAGATCGGGTCGACCAAGGTGCCCACCAAGATCGCCCGGGACTCCAACGGGGATCTAAGTAACCGTATTCCGGAGCAGGCGAAGGCGGAGCAGATAGCCGCGGCCCTGGACGGCGCCTCGTGGAAGGTCAGCGACGTGCGCACCAAGGAGGCCAACCGGTTCCCGCCCGCCCCGTTCATCACCTCGAGCTTTCAGATGGAGGCCTCCAGGAAGCTTGGGTACGGGAGCCGAAGGGCGATGAGCCTCGCCCAGCAGCTCTACGAACGTGGGTTCATCACCTACATGCGAACCGACTCAACCACCATGAGCCAGGGGGCGATTGCCGAGGCGGCCAAGATGGTCCGCTCGACCTTCGGCCCCCGGTACTGGTCCGGACGCTACAAGCACCACGACAAGAAGGCCAAGGGAGCGCAGGAAGCCCACGAGTGCATCCGCCCCACGGAGATGTCCCGCAACCCCCAGGCGATTGAGGCGTTGATCCGGGGAGCCGAGAAGCGTGACGCCGATGCGCTGGTCAAGGTCTACGACCTGATCTGGAAGCGCTCGGTCGCATCACTGATGACTCCCACAGTGCTGGATCAGGTATCCGCCGACGTTCTGGCTACCCCAGTCTCGGCTAAAGCGGAGCTGCATAGGTTCAGAGCCACCGGGTCGACTGTGAAGTTCGACGGCTTTACCCGCCTGTATAGAGAAGGCCGGGACGAAGCTGAGGAGGAGGAGTCGCGCCTGCCGGCGCTGACACCCGAGCAGGCTCTCGAGCTACGCAAGCTGCAGCCGGAGCAGCACTTCACCCAGCCTCCCCCCAGGTACACGGAGGCATCCCTTATCAAGGAGCTGGAGTCCCGGGGGATCGGGCGCCCTTCCACCTACGCGTCGATCATGACCACGATCCTGGACGACAAGCGCGATTTCATCCGGGTCGAGAACAAGCGATTTCACGCCACCGACACCGGGGCGGTGACCAGCGACTTCCTGGTGCGTTATTTCGGCGATCACTTCATGGACTACGAGTTCACCTCGGACATGGAGGAGCGTCTCGACGAGATGGCCGAGGGCAAGCTCGCCTACCGGCCTGTGGTCGAATCCTTCTACCAGCCCATGCAGGACCGGCTCAACAAGGCGGGCGAGGTGCCGAAGGATGAGGTCATCAGCGAAGCCACCGAGGAGGTGTGCCCCGAGTGCGGGAGCCCTCTGGTGATCAAACTCGGCCGCCGGGGCAAGTTTTACGGTTGCTCGAGCTTTCCGGGATGTGGCTTCACCAAGCCGATGCCCGGACAGACCGAGCCCGCCCCCGAGCTGCTGGACGAGAAGTGCCCCGAATGCGGAGCCCCTCTCCAGAAGCGCAGAGGCCGCTTCGGGCCTTTCGTGGGCTGCTCCACCTACCCCGAGTGCAAGTACATCCAAAAGGTCACCCCGCGCAACACCGGCGTGCCGTGCCCCACTTGCATCGCACACCCCTGCAAGCGATGCGTGGATAATCAGCCCGGCGACCTGCTGGAGCGGAAGGGGAAGAAGGGTGTCTTCTTTGGGTGCAGTCACTACCCGGCGTGCCGGCATACCCAGAATGAGGACCCTTCACTGCAGCCTGCATCGTCTGGACCCGGAAGGTCATTGACATCAGAGCCAGTGGCGAAGACGAAATAGCCTCGGATCTAGCCGAAACTCCGACACACTCGATCTACCGGCAGCTGCTGAAGCAGCGCTCGTTCCGGCGTTTTTTCATCGGGCAGGTCTCATCGTCGCTCGGCGACTGGGTAGGGCTCATCGCCACCGTCGCTCTCGTCAAACGCATTTACGACGATGAGTTCGCCATCGCCGCCGTCCTTCTGGCAAGGATCGGCCCGGCCCTGATCTTCAGCCCGATTGCCGGTGTGCTGGCCGATCGTTGGGATCGCAAGAAGGTGATGGTCTTTGCCGACCTGGGCCGCGCCGGGTTGATCCTGATCCTCCCATTCGTCGAGACCATCGGCGCGCGGGTGCCGCTTTTGAAACCCGTTGTGCTCCTTTTCATCGTCTCCGCTTTTCTGGAGATGGGGACCCTGCTCTGGCAGCCGGTCAAGGACTCGAGTGTCCCCGACATGGTGGACAACCCGAAGCACTACACCCACGCATACTCGCTTCTCCTGGCTGCCGCCTACGTCACCTTCCCGCTCTCGGGGGCGATCTTCGGCGTGCTGGCGAGGCTTTCCGAGGTCCTCGGCCGGGTTTCGGGGTTGGAGCAGCTGGCGATCAACCCGGAGCACCTCGCATTCTTCCTGGATTCACTCACCTTCATTCTGAGCGCCCTGCTGACGATGACGCTGAGGATCGCACCCCGCCCGGCCAAGGCCGCCTCGTTCAGCGTGAAAGCCGCCTGGAACGAGATGCTCGACGGCGTCCGCTTCCTCAGCCACCACGAGATGATCCGGCCGTGGGTGATCGGCATCGGCGGCGCCTTCGCCGGCGTCGGGACCTTCATGTCCATGGCTCCGTTCTTCCTGAGCGATGTGCTGGGAGGAGGCCCGGGAAGCTTCGGACTGCTCGTTGCCGCCCTGGGGACCGGTTTGGCAGTTGGGTTTGTCCTGGCCGGCCCGGTGGGCCAGCTGATCCCCAAGGACATCATCTTTTCGGTGTCTCTCATAGGCATGGGAGTCGCTACCACCTCGTTCGGCGCGGTCTCGATCTTGACGGCAGCCCTGATCTACGTGGCGTTCGCCGGACTGTTTGCCGGCCTTGCCTACCCCTGCGGCTACGCCCTGATCCAGGAGAAGCTCGGCCCCGAGCTGCGGGGAAGGGCCTCTGCTGCGGTCAACTCGGTCATTCGTCTGGCCGTGGTGGGGGCCGCCGCGCTGGCCCCGATTGCCGTCAAGCTCATCGATTCAGTCTCGCCCGGTCGGGTCCGGGTCTTCGACGAGAGCATCGAGATCCAGGGTATCAGGGTGGCGATGTGGATCGGCGGGTTCCTAATCCTGGCGGCGGGGTTGTTCACCATCAAGGCCATCGGCGTGCGGCGCAACCTGCCCCCCGCCGGCTCGGGCGTATTCATAGTGTTCGAAGGGGGGGAGGGCAGCGGTAAGACGACCCAGATCGAGCTGCTTCGCAAGCATCTCGTGGCGCAGGGCCACGATGTGGTGGTGACGTTCGAGCCGGGTGGCAGCCGGATCGGCACGGAGCTGCGCAACCTGTTGCTCGACCCGGACAACACAGCCATCTCCCACAAGACCGAGGCCTTGCTGTACGCCGCCGACCGGGCCCAGCATGTGGACGAGGTCATCCGTCCGGCCTTGGAACGGGGAGCGATTGTTATCTGCGACCGCTACATCGACTCTTCCATCGCCTACCAGGGCTTGGTCCGAGGCCTGGGTGCCGATCAGGTGCGGGCACTCAACCGGTGGGGTACCGGCGGGCTGTTTCCGGACAAGGTCTTCCTCCTGGACTTCGAGTCCCACCGGGGCCTCAAGCGCGCTGGCGAGACCGATCGCATCGAGCAGGAGGGCCTGGATTTTCACAAAAAAGTGCGGGAGGCCTACCGTTTCCTGGCCGAGCGTCACGGGAGCCGCTTCGTGATCCTCGATGGAGACCGTTCGGTGCAAGTCATCGCTGCCGACGTCAGGCGCCGGGTCGAGCCCCTTCTGCAACAGGAAGAGGAGATGCTGGTCCCCGAGCCCGAGGCCACATGAGCGTCTGGGATCAGTTCATCGGACACCCGAGGCCTCGGAAGATGCTCGAGTCTGCCGCCAGGCGGCCGATCGGGACCTATTTGTTCGTGGGCTCTGCCGGGGTTGGGAAACGGAACGCCGCACGGGTGATGTCGGCGGCGCTCATCTGTCCGGAGGCCTGCGGCGAGTGCAACGCCTGCAGCAGGGTGATGCGCGACCTCCACCCCGACGTCAGCGTTCTGCAGCCGGAGGGGTACAGCCACCCCGTTGAGGCGCTGCGAGCCGCCGCCGCTGCTGCCTCGCAGACACCTCTGGAGGCGGCCCATCGGGTCTTCATCGTGGAGGAGGCGGACCGGATCCCGGAGCGGTCTCAAAATGCGCTCCTCAAGGCTCTGGAGGAGCCGAGCCGCAGTGCGATCTGGATCCTCCTGGCCGAGACGGTCGAGCCGTTCCTGCCCACCATCCTTTCCCGATGCCACGTGGTGGAGTTCCCCCCGGTCGCGGAGGAGGCACTGTCGGAGCTCCTGCAGTCGAGGTTCGGGATGGGGCATGAGGAGGCACTCCGGCACGTGAGGGCTTCCCGAGGCGATCTGGATGCCGCCGTCCGGCTGGCGGGCGAGGCCCACTGTAGGGAGCTGCGGCGGCGGGCGTTCCGGCTGTGCACCGCCCCGCGGATCTCGGGCGCCGCACTTCTGCGTGAGGCCGAAGCCGTCAAGCAGCTCGCTTCGGTCTACCGTGAGGAGGCCGAGCAGGCGTTCTCCGCCGAGCTGGCTCACTTCGAGGAGGTTGCGGGGACCCAGCCGGCAGCTATCAAAAAAAGGATCGCCGACCGGAACAAAAGAGCTCTCCGCAGAGTGGAGACCGAGGTCTACGTCGACTACCTGTCCTGGCTGGGGGGCGCGTTCCGGGATCTGGCAGCAGCCTCTGCCGGCGGTGACGCCGGCTCACTGGTGGCTCACGACTTCACCGATGAGCTGCTGGAAGCAGGTGCCGCCCAGCCGACCGGCTTTTGGATCGACATGGTCGAGCACTGTCTCGAGGGGCAGCTCGCCATCCGTGAGAATGCCAACCCGACGCTTGTGACCGAGTCGATCCTCCTCAGGCTCGCTTCATGAGCTCAGCGCGGCCGCCACGTTCAGGCCGGTGACCGTGGTTGGGGCACCCGCAGCCTGCCGCCGGTGACGTCCATTGAATTGGTCCTGGGAGCCCTGGCTGTTGCGGCAGGCTCATCACTGCAGAGGCTCACGGGCTTTGGGGCCAACCTGGTGGCGGTCCCCCTTCTGCTCCTGATAAACGCACGGTTCATTCCGGGGCCGATTGTGGTTGCGGGCACTCTGCTGAACCTGCTCTCGTCCTACCGGGAGGACTCCAGCGACATCCTCCGGGATGTGAGATGGACCATCGCGGGGCAGCTGCCGGGGGCGCTGGGGGCCGCGATCGTTCTGGCCGGGGCGCCCCAGCGTGCGTTGACCCTGGTGTTTGCAGGATCTGTTTTTTTGGCCGCGATGGCCAGCGCTTCGGGATGGCGGCCGCCGAACAACCACCCGACCCTGCTGGGAGCCGGGGTGGCATCGGGATTTTTCGGAACGGTCGCGGGCATCGGCGGCCCGCCGGTGGCGCTGCTGTGGCAGGATGCCGGAGGCCCCGCCCTGAGAGCGAGTCTGGCCCGCCACTTCCTGGCCGGCGCGCTGATCTCGATCCCGCTGCTGATTGTGGCCGGCCGTCTGGGACCGGGCGAGCTGCTTGTATCGCTGGCACTGATGCCGGGGACCCTGTTGGGGTTCGCTTTTTCGGGCCCTCTGACGCGAATGCTGGACGGCAGGTCGGTCAGAGTTATGGTGATCGTCCTCTCGGCGCTGTCGGCAGTGGCGGTGGTTCTGCGAGAGCTGTTGTGATCGGTGTCCTCGGGACCTGCCCATCCCTGAGTAAACTGGAATCAAACCCCCCGCCGGGGTAGCTCAGACGGCAGAGCAACGCACTCGTAATGCGTAGGTCCGGGGTTCGATTCCCCGCTCCGGCTCCAGATTCGGTCTTTCAGTGCCGTGACCACTAATCCTTCGGGTGTTTGGCGGCGTGAGGCGGCGCCATTGCAACGTTGTCGGTCGCCCCTTTAGGGCAGGGCTAGAGGGACTCCGTGCGGCCTCGCCTGGACACCACCTCTCGCGCCCCAACAACGCAAACGTTAGTGGTCACGGCACTCGCCGGTTACTTTTGCAAAGGATTAGAGAAATTCCGACTCGGGAATAAATCGGACCAATCCACGTTGGCAATCTTGTCGAATAATCAGCGCTAGTAGCGCGTGCAAGTGAGGGGTCGCCGTTTGACCCGAAGGGAGGGATGAACGTGGCGTCGACAGCCATCAGAGGGGCTCATGTTGTGGGGCTTCCCAAGAGGTCCCGCAGATACGCCGAAGACCGGGTATGTGCCCATCCGGACTGCATTACCCGCCTGTCGATGTACAACCGTCGTGACACCTGCTTCATTCACGCGGATGTGAAGATTCCCCGGCTGAGAGGCAAGAAGGTCAGCTAGGTCGAATCAGCTTTATCGGTAGCACCCCCTTTTGCAACACCTTTCGAGCGGCCGCCAGGAGTTCTGTCTGCAACCCAGGTCGCTTCCCCAGTTAAACTAGTTTTCTCGTGCGGAATCCCAGGTTTCCCTTCCCCGATCCCAGCGCGGGCCGCGCTTGAGCAATCTGGTTGACGTTGCGGTCGCCAACCGCTTTGCGGCAAGGTTCGCATCGCCCGGCGCCCTCGCACAGTCCTATCTCCTCGACGGGCTGCAGGAGAGCTTTGAGGAGATCGTTCGTGAGGCCGAGCCGCTCATCGCGGAAGAGAGCGGCTTTCGCCCCGCCGAACCGGCAGTAGCCCGGGTTCTCTCCCGCGAGGAGTGGGCAACCGCCAACGTAACCTCGATGCTCGAGCTCATGTCCCCCCTGCTCGACAAGGTTCAGCACAAGATGGCTTCGCGGGGCACTCCCGGAGCAAGGATGGCTTACGGCGCCGCTCTCGGAGCGCAGCTGGGAACCGTCCTCGGATTTCTCTCGCAACGGGTCCTGGGCCAGTACGACATCCTGATGGCGCATCAGAACCAGGTCTGGTTCGTCGGTCCCAACATCGTCCTGATGGAACGGCAGCACGGGTTCATCCCTCGTGACTTCCGGCTGTGGGTGGCGCTCCACGAGCTGACCCACCGGGCTCAGTTCGAAGCCAACGGCTGGGTGAGGCCTTATTTCGTGTCATTGGTCTCACAGATGATCGGCTCGATGGACCTGGACGCCAAAACCCTCATGGATCGAATGGCAGGCGCTCTGAAGCCCGCCACAAAAAACGGCGACCCCGCCATTCCGCTGGCCTTCAGGCTTCTGGAGCCCGAGCAGTTGGAGTTCTTCAACCGCCTGCAGGCCTTCATGTCGGTGATCGAGGGGCACGGCAACTTCGTCATGGATCGAGCCGCGGGCAACCGCATCCCCAGCCAGCCCCGGATGAGCGCAGTCCTGCGCGGAGGCGGCACCATCGTGGGACCGGTGGCCAAGATCATCGGCAAGCTACTCGGGTTTGAGCTGAAGAAGGCTCAGTACGTGCAGGGGCAGAAGTTCTTCGATGCGGTCTACGCCGCGGCCGGCCCGGCGGCAGTCAGCGCATGCTTCGAATCCGAGGAGAAGCTGCCTTCCCTGGAGGAGGTCA
>JBBDRH010000135.1:0-1471 GCA_040905645.1 Actinomycetota bacterium | reverse complement strand
GTTATGCTCGTCAGGGCGAGGATCTGGCCTTGGAAATCGGTGCCTGTGCCGAGGGTGGCTGAGCTTCCGACCACGAAGAAGACGTTGCTGGCGTCAACGCTGTCAAGCTCAATGGCCGAGTACTCGGTCGAGTCGGGTGTGGTCGTCAGTGTGCTGCCGATCTGGAAGATGAACACGTCGTCCGCGTCCCCCTCGAGCGTCAGCACCCCCTCAGTTGGGCGCTTGTATCAAAATTGTACGCACCGCCCCCTGTCAGAACACTGACAGTACCGCCGTCACCCAGCGTCTCCCCCGTCAGATCGTCGGTCGAAGGCCGATTGAGCAGCACGTTGTATGCCGTAGTCAGGCTGTTCTGCGCCTGGAGCGCGACCGCGTTGTTCACGTGCATCGCGCCGCTCACCGTTCCGGGCGGGAATCCCGTCACCGCCGTGCCGGGGAACAGGCCAAGATTGCCGACTATTTCCGTGTCGCCGGTATTGGTCACCGTCGAGCCGGCCAGCACGGCAAAGCTCTGCAGGTCCTGCCTGCACACCCGTAGCTGCGGCGAGTGCGAACAGGCTGATGGCCAGAACCCTATAGGAACTAAGCTCGCCTTGCGTGCGCTTGGAATTGGTTAGGCGTCTCATGCACCTACCTTTACTAAAGCACGCAGCCCTGGGGGGGGGCGAGATCTGAAACTTGCTCAGTCGCGAACGCGGATCGCAAGGTGCATGTGGTACAAGAGCATAATGGCTGCAGTTCTGTTGCAAAATTGCCTGCGCACGAGAAATCTCCAAAGCTGTCGGCCCGAGCCTTGTATCGCGCAGGGCGGCGCGAGGGAGTCGCCGAAGCGGGCGGGTTTCGGCGCGCACGGCGTTTCGCTGCCCCCTCGGAGCGGGGGTCATCTACTGAAGGATCTCAGCTCGGCACCGCTTCGTTGTCCGTTCGGGTTGGGAGTGAGTAGACTGCCGCGGTACCGCTTATGGACCGCTGCTGGGGGTGCGGGCGACGCGTGACGTCTCCGGTTGCCGAGAACGGCTCTGATTCGCTCCCATTCTGATGGGTCCTCCCCGAACGTGGGAGCTATGAGGGGCAACAGCGCATGTCGCAAGCAGCTGTGGGTATGATTCCCTTATTCTGCTTCAAGTAGGCCCGGCGATGGGAACACAGTCCCCATCAGGCCCATACAATATACATCCGGCAGGGCTTCGCCCTGAAGGAGGCGCGGGGACCTTGGCAGTTTACTCAGACTCCCATGCTGCAGGTGCAGGCCGACCGCACCTCCTCCCGAACCCTGGGGAACCGAACCAAAGCGCCGCGCGCTCATCCCCTCTGCGCAGCTCCAAGGGCGGAGCCGCGGGAGCGAGCGACTTCTTCAAGGTCCGTTTTGCGACAAAGCTGGTATCTCGCCTCCTACCCCGCCCTCTGCATCTCGCGGGCGAGGTCACGCAGGCGCTGAAGCTGGTGGTCCTCGAGGTCGTCCTCCCACTCG
>JBBDRH010000134.1:0-8880 GCA_040905645.1 Actinomycetota bacterium | reverse complement strand
CTGCTGGTCGTGAGGAGGGCCAGGGATCGCAACCGGACCTAAAACGCCAAAGAACTTCTTTGCGAAAGGGCCCCTTGCAGGGCCCTTTCGTGCAGTCGGCCTATAGGCCGGGTTCTGTCCTCGCTTGACCGAACAACTCTTTACGTTGAGCCGGTTTCCCGAACAACGCTTCCAGTGGTTCGGGGCCGCAAGGGACGGCCATCCATCTGGGACCTGCGTTGCCGCAGGCCTCTAGCAACCTACCCGGGGCGGTGGAAGCGGGCCACTCCATGTCCCCTGTTGGTCTTGCTCCGAGTGGGGTTTACCTAGCCGCCGGGGTCACCCCCGGCGCTGGTGCGCTCTTACCGCACCGTTTCAACCTTGCCGAACCGATGGGTCTTTAGAACACCACCAATCCCGCGGTTTGCTTTCTGTTGCACTTTCCGCCGGTCGCCCGGCCTGGGTGTTACCCAGCACTCTGCCCTGCGGAGCCCGGACCTTCCTCAGCCTGTAGACAAGCCGCGGCCGCCCGGCCAACTGCCCTTCCATCTTAAACAACGCTCTCCCGCTCCGGATTCTTCCGCCGTCGGGCGTCATTCGCAGGGGAGGATGACAATTCTCGAGTCTGCCCAAATCCCGATGTGGACTTTGGCGCGGCATTGGTGTATAGCGAGCCCATTCGGCTTTAGGAGGGGGAAAATGGTCGATCGATCCGTGCGCCGAGCCGGCGCAGGCGCCGCAATGCTTGGCGCCATCCTGGGAATCGCTTTCAACGTACTGCACCCGAGAGGGTCGGGAGTGACCGTAGCGGACGAGCTCAGCCTGGTGTCAGGCAGTCCGATCTGGCTCTTCGACCACTTCATGCTCGTGTGGGCGGTGCTGATCTCGCTCGTGGGCCTGGTAGTCATCGGGCTGTCTTTCGACCAGGACCCCGGCAGGTCCTGGGGGCGCGTCGCCGCGGCCTTGGGGATCGCTGGCGGAGCTATTGCTCTCACCGCCATCTTCATGGACGGCTTGGCCAACCACGCCGCTGCAGCCGAGTGGGCCGCGAGCGGGAGCTCGGCAGCTCTTGCCTCCGGGGCCGCGGTGGTCGCGGTGACGACGGCGATGTTCACCGGCCTCATGTTCACGTTCTTCGGGCTGACACCCGTGCTCTTTGGGACTGCGGTGCTCAAGTCGAACGAGTATCCGAGGTGGCTGGGATATCTGGCGGTGGGGGCCGGGCTTCTCGGGCTGGTCACCGGATCCATCCAGTTTATGAACGGCATCTCGGCGCTGACCGCCAACATCCTTTTCCCGATCAGCTCGCTGGCCTTCACAATCTGGGTCCTGGTGATGGGCTGGACGTTGTGGAAGCGAAGCGAGGAGGTGGTCGCCACTACGGCCAAGGAGGCGATCGCCTAAGCGGGCCGTGAGGCATTGGGCCTCACGAGCGCTCCTGCCGGGCAAACAGACCGCTGGCCTTCGCCGCGTCCTGATCCGGGCGGCATAGGGCGGCGCAAGCGTGCTCAAGTCCGAGCCGGCTCCCAGCTCATTCACAGCCAATTCCCAGGAATCGGATCGATAATGACCCCCTGAACTGATCGGGAAGGTCCATGGATGAGCGCAGCAGCACCGCTTGAGGAAGGCGCCCGGATTCTGGTCGTCGACGATTAGCCGAACATCACCGACCTCGTCGCCACTGCGCTGCGCTACCAGGGCTTCGAAGTCCAGACCGCGGGCAGCGGCCGTGCCGCCATCTCCGCCACCGAGAGCTTTCGTCCCCACCTGATCCTGCTCGATGTGATGCTCCCCGACTTCGACGGCTTCGAGGTGCAGCGCCGGCTCGTCACCGACCGGATCAAGACACCCGTGATCTTTCTGACTGCGCGCGACGAAACCGAATCCAAGGTGCGGGGCCTGACGATGGGAGCGGACGATTACATCGCCAAGCCTTTCAGCCTGGAGGAGCTGGTGGCCAGAGTGCGGGCCGTGCTTCGCCGCTCGGGCAGCGGCCATTCCGGCTCCGGTCAAAGCGTCCTGAGCTTTGCCGACCTGGAGCTGGACGAGGACAGCCACGAGGTCCGCAGAGCGGACACCCTCATCGACCTCACCCCCACCGAGTTCACGCTCCTGAGGTACGTGATGGTCAACGCCCGGCGGGTGATGTCGAAGGCGCAGATACTCGACCACGTCTGGCAGTACGACTTCGGCGGCGAGGCCAACGTCGTCGAGACCTACATCAGCTATCTGCGGAAGAAGATCGACCAGTTCGATCCACCGCTCATCCAGACGGTCAGGGGGGTGGGCTACTGCATGAGGCTGCCGAGAGGGTGAAAAACGTATCGCTCAGGCGCCGTCTCATGGCGGCGACAGTTGTGCTCGTGGCCCTGGGGCTCCTCGCAGCAAACATCAGCACCTACCTGCTGCTCCGAGGCTCTCTCGTCGGCCGCGTGGACGAGCAGCTGGCCGAAACCGCCAAGCTGGCCTCCAGCAACCAGTATGAGGGAGGCCGGCGGCTGCCGCCCGGAGAGGGAGGTAAACGAGGCGAGCATGACGATCCTCGGCCAACCTCTCTGCCCGTGACGATCATCGAAAAGCTCGATCCTTCGGGCAACGTGGTCGACTTCACCTCGTTTGGCGTCAGGGAGGTCGAATCACCTCTCGTGCTTCCAGGCAACCTTCCCGGGTCCCAGGGAGCTTCCACCGAGCAGCGACGCTTCTTCAACGCCCAAGACGAGACCGAGTCGACCCGATACCGGGTGCTGGCTGATGCCGTTTCTGGAGGAGGCACCAGCGTCGTGGCCCAGCCGCTTGCGGACGTGGACGCCACGCTCGCCCGGCTGCTGCTCCTGGAGGGCCTGGTGTCGTTCGCGGACCAGACCGCGGCGGCAGGTCTGGCACTTTGGCTGGTGCGATTGGGCCTTCAGCCGCTCACTACCATTGAGCACACCGCGGCGGAGATTGCCGCAGGGGATCTTTCCAGACGGGTGGAGAACACCGCCCAGGGGACGGAGGTGGGCCGGCTCGGTCAGGCTCTCAACGCGATGATGGAGCGGATCGAAGCCGCGTTCGAGGAGCGCCGGGCATCCGAGAGCCGGCTGCGCCGGTTCATCGCCGATGCATCGCATGAGCTGAGAACTCCCCTGACATCGATTCGAGGTTACGCCGAGCTTTTCCGCAGCGGGGCCGGCAGCAATCCCGAGGATCTCGCCAAGTCGATGCGGCGGATCGAGGAGGAGTCCAGCCGGATGGGCAGCCTCGTCGAGGAGATGCTCCTCCTGGCGCGCCTGGACCAGGATCCGCAGCTGGAGCAGTCGGAGGTCGACCTGGCGGCTCTAGCCGCCGATGCCGTCCACGACGCCCAGGCGGTGCAGCCCGATCGCCCGATAGAGATCGATTCGTTCGGAACGGTCATGGTCACCGGCGACGAGGCCCGTCTGAGGCAGGTGGCGTCGAATCTTCTGTCCAACGCCTTGAAGCACTCCCCGCCCGACGGCCCCGTCCGTGTGAGCGTGAAGCGGTCGGGGGCCGAAGCTGTGCTACAGGTGGCCGACGAGGGACCCGGGTTGGAGCCGGAGCAGGCCGCCCGAGTGTTCGACCGTTTTTACCGGGTCGATGAAGCACGCTCCCGCACTGACGGCGGGGCCGGGCTGGGCCTGTCGATCGTCGCAGCCATCGTCAAGGCCCACGGCGGACGGGTGTGGTTGGAAACCTCCCCGGGGGCGGGCGCAAGGTTCTTCGTTGCCCTCAAACTGGCCGGCAGCACCGGCCAACCCGCCGTCTGAAAGCGGATTCAGATTCACAGATTTCTCCCAGCCTGTACTCAGATACCCCCCAGCAGTCGCCTGTTTCATGGTTAGCGAGGGCGGCGCAGGGTCGCCAAAGGGGGAAAGCCATGAAGACGTCGAGGATTCTGATAGTGGTAAATGGGACCGATGCGGGAGCCGATCTGGAGCAGACAGTTGCGGCACGGATAGCCGAGGGAGGGACTGAGTTCAAGCTGCTGGTCCCCGCAGGACCGGATCCCGGCAGCTGGACCTTCACCCGCGGCGAGGCCGGCGCGGCGGCTGAGGAGAGGCTGCGCAAGCTGATCTCCCAGATGGGCGGCCACCGGGCCGAGGTGCGCGGCGAAGTCACCCACATGCCGGCAATGGATGCACTGAAGGATGCGGTTTCACGGGACCGCTACGACGAGCTGATTCTGTCAACCCCGTCTGCCGGCGTCTTCACCCTGGTCCGTTTCGATCTCTACAGAGCGAGCCCGGCGGCTGGGAATTCCCACGACACATCTCGTCGATGGGAAAGGTCGCTCTTCGGCGGCACGCCGGGCTGGGTGGCATTCGCATCCTGGGCGGCCCAGCGCATCGGCAACCTCTTAGGCGGACACGAGATCGGAGAAGAACTTCAGTGAAAACTTGGCAGAAGCTAGTTGGATTGGCGGCGATCGCAGCAATTCTCATCGGCGTGGTCGGGCCTTACGTCTACATCAACTTCATCAAGGAGGAGGCCCCCGAGGCCCTGGACGTCGCTCCACCGGTTGCCGCCGGCTCCGTCGATCCGAGCGTCGAGCTCGAGGGCACCTGGGTGGTAGCGGACGGCTCGCAGGTGGGCTACCGGGTCAAGGAGATCCTTTTCGGGCAGTCGTCAGAAGCGGTGGGCCGCACATCCGACGTCACCGGCAGCTTCACGATCACCGGAGCGCAGGTCACAGAAGGCAGGTTCGAGGCCGACCTGACCACGATGAAAAGCAACGAGGAGCGCCGCGATCGCCAGTTTCAGGGACGAATAATGAACACCGCCAGTTACCCCACCGCGAGGCTCACCCTCACCCAGCCGCTGGATCTGAGCTCGATCGACCCTCAGCAGACCGAAGGTTCGACCACCGCAACCGGCGACCTCACGGTTCACGGCATGACGAGGTCCGTGACCTTCGACCTCAAGGGCGTACGGAGCGGTTCGACGATCCAGATAAGCGGAAGTATGCCCATCGTCTTCGCCGACTACGGAATCGACAACCCCAGCGGCGGGCCGGCGCAAACCGAGGACAACGGAGTGCTCGAGTTCGCAATCAACTTCGAGAAGGAGGCGTAGAGGGGATGACTATCCCTTGTAACCGGGACCGGCTGTCGCAGGGGGAGCTATTCGACCGAGGAAGGAGGCGTAGAGGGATGACTATCCCTTGCAACCGCTAGTCGAAGATGTGCTTGCCGAAGTAGTGATGGTCCTCCACTCCGGCCTCCTCCAGGGTTTGCCGGACCAGTGGAGCATCGCCGGCAGTCACCCGGCGGATTCCGACTAATGTTTGGCCGGCCTTCAAGTGGTCGACGGCCTGGAGGAGATGCTCTCCCTCCTCAGAGATGCGTTCGATCTTCCGGATAAGCCGCTGCCTCATCGTCGCCGAATCACCGCCTGTATTCAGAATCTCAAGACCTTCTCTCCACGGAGGAAGTCGATGTGATCGTCCACCAGCCCACGTTCAATTGTGCATGTTCTTAGCCTCAGCCGCCCGAGGTAGCGCTTCGCCGGCACCCAACTCCCAGCATTCTTCGGGATCAATGACCCTTGAACTGAAATCCAGGCGGGACAAAACCCGAATTCAACTCACAGGCTTTTGCCAGCTTGTTTCGAGGCTCCTCCCAGGAGCGTTTCCGATACTGAACCCATCAAAAGAACCGTCCTCGAAAGGAGGAGTTATGGATTCAGAGGAAGCAGGCGCCGCACCGAATATTCGCCGCTCCAAGAAGCTTGCGATCGCCGGAGCGGCTGTTCTCGCACTGAGCGTCGGAATGCTCGCAGGGGGTGCGCTCGGGCCGGGAGCCGCGGTCGCTCAGACCGCCACCGAGACGCCCGCAGCAACGCCCAGCCAGACCCCGACCGATACGCCGGCCGATTCCGGCGACGGCGCTCGCAACCGGGGCGACGGCGACTGCCCCGACAAGGATCGGGACGGCGCTGCCGAGGAGTCGACCGCCGACGAAACGAGCATCTGAGCGAGGTAATCAGCCGGACCGCCGGAAAACTCGAATCTTCGGGCTCCGGCGGTCCGGTGGCCCACCGCCATCTTAGGGCTGGGCCCCCTCGTCCTGCTGGGAGCGCTCCGGGCCGGCGTACAACCTTCCCTCCCGAAAGAACTCCCTCAGCCGTGACCGGTCCTGGAGGCCGAAGGCCCGGTACAGGTAGGCGAGGACGCCCAGGCCCACCAGCTCTTTGAGCAGCTCCAGAGGGTGGTCGAGAGGCCTGAGCAGGACCTCCAGCCAGTAGTTACCCACCGGGTCGGGGGGAAAGGTGGTCGAGAACAGGGGCCAGAAGAGCGAAATCGGATCGTTCCACATCCCGTCCAGCACCAGGTGGATCAGCGCCGCAATCGGCAGGACGAACCAGCGGCGAGCCGTCTTTCCTCGCAGGAGGATCTGAATCGAGAGCAATAAAACGGTGACGAACAGCAGCGTGTGGGCGAAGAGACGGGAGGTTTGGAACTGCTCCTGAAAAAAGATCCTCCCGATCGGCTTGTCGATCAAATCCGGAAGTATCGCCCCCAGCAGAACCACCCGGTAATCGATCCGCCGCGCCCCGAGCGCGAAGAAGACCACCGCGCAGGTAATTCCCAGGTGCCAGAAAAGCATGCTCTAAAAGAGCGTGCTCGACTCGGCTTCGGGCGGCCGGAAGCCCGGGTTCTCCGCCTCCCACCGATCCATCCCCTGGTTGCTCAGCTTGTCGGCCGGCCGGTTTCGCTCCCGGGGAATTGCCTGAAACCTTATCGAGTCGAACTGGCCGGCAAGTTTGCGAGCGGTTTCGTGCAGCTGCTTGAGACCGGGGTGTTTGACCTTGAAGGCTCCCCGCATCTGCTGGATCACCAGGGTCGAGTCCATGAACACCGCCAGGCTGCGGACGCCTCTCTGCAGAGCGAGCTTCAGGCCCTCGATCAGTCCGGTGTACTCGGCGACGTTGTTGGTAGCCCAACCGATGCCCCGGGCAATCTCCTCAACCACCTCCCCGTCGGGAGATTCCAGGACCACACCTATGCCGGCCGGCCCCGGGTTGCCTCGGGCTCCGCCATCGGTGAACAGCCGGTGGGGGACTTCCAACGAGGAGATGTGTCAGGCCTTCCCGGTGACGATCAGGATGCGGCCGCACTCGTCGCACCTCACCACGCCGGACGTTCTTCGGAGATGTTCGACCTCCTGCGCCGGCAGCTGCATGTGGCAGCCCAGGCAGGTGGACCCGGAGAGGGCCGCCGCACCCACCCCGCCTTTGGCGGCACGAAGATCGTTGTAGAAGCCCAGCAGATCGGCTGCAGTCCGGGAGGCCCAGTGCTCCCGCCTGGGGCGAGCTGCCTCCAGCTCCTCCGACACCTGCCGGCTGGCCTCGTCCCGTCTCTTGGCGGTCGAGTCTACTGCCGCCCTCACCTGGTCGATCTGCTCGCTCAGAGTGCTCATCTGCTTCTCGAGCACCTCGGTCTCCTCCATCACCTCCAGATCGTCGTCCTCGAACTTCAACCGGCGGCGTCTGAGCGACTCCACCTCCGCCGCGAGCGACGACAGCTCGCGGGCACTGCTCACATCCCCCGAGTTCAGCCGGGTCTCCTCCATAACAATCTTCTGCCCGATGGTGTCGACCTCGTTGTCGAGCCTGCGCTGGCGAATCGCTACATCGTTGAGCGCCGCCTGGGTTTCGCCGGCCTCCCGTTCCAGGGCCCGGAGCTGTTCCTCCAAAGCCTCCAGCTCAGCCTGTTCGGGAAGATCGCGCAGCCGGGCGTTGAGGCGATCGATAGCGGAGTCGATCTTTTGCAGCTCGAGGAGCTGGAGCAGCTCCTCCGGGGTGGCGTCCATCAATCCTCGTCCATCACTCTTGCAGTCTAACCAGACGGCTCAGATCCAACTCCCCCCGCTCGATCCTTATCAAGGTGTTCACGTAAAGCTTGTGCTCCTGCTCCAGGACCCTGGCCGCCAGGGTATCGACCGAGTCGCCCGGCCGGACCTCGACCTCACATTGGGCCACTAACGGCCCGCGGTCGTACTCCTCGTCGACCAGGTGGATGGTCACCCCGGTAGCCCGGTCACCCGATGACAGCACCGCCTCGTGGACCCGGCGGCCGTACAAGCCTTCGCCGCCGTATTTGGGAAGCAGCGCCGGGTGGATGTTGAGTATCCGCTGGGGAAATCGGGCCAGCGTGATGGGCCCCACCTTCTTCATGTAGCCGGCCAGGAGGACCAGGTCCACCTCGCTGCGCGCGAGCGTCGCCGCGATGGCGGCGTCCAGCGGTTGGGGGTCGGGGTGGGTCCTGCTGCTGAGATGGGCTACGGGGATGTTCTGATCCCTGGCCCTTTGCAGGGCCAGGGAATCTGCGTTGTTACTGATGACCAACCGGACCTCGGCCTCGAGCAGGCCGCTGGTGCAGGCGTCGGCGATCGCCTGCATGTTCGATCCGCCGTGGGAAGCGAGGAAGCCCAGCTTCATTGGCTGATGGCCGCTGCGAAGCGGCCAGAGCCGTTCCCGAGCGCCCTAAACGCCTACCAGCTCCATCTCTTCCGAGTACTTGCCGTAGGTGGCGGCGGAGTTGCACTTGGCCCTCAGCAGAGCTGCCTGCTGGCCTGCCGGCAGGTTTTCGCTCTTGCCGGCCCAGGTCTGCATAGCGGCGCTCTGAAGCGCCCGTCCGTAGGAGAAGGTCAGCGGCCACGTGGCTCCACCGATCTGGTTCATCGCGTTGAGGTGCGAGGACGCGGCTTCGTCGCTCTGGCCACCGGAGAGGAAGGCGATGCCGGCAACCGAAGCCGGAACTTGGTCCTTGAGCACCGAAAGGGTCCGCTGGGCGACCTCCTCGACGCTGGCCTGGTCCGGGCACTTAATACCCGACACGATCATGTTCGGCTTGAGGACCATCCCCTCAAACAGGATCCGCTGCCAGTACAGCTGGTCGAA